>JBGPLD010000025.1:0-8734 GCA_041486325.1 Gammaproteobacteria bacterium | reverse complement strand
GGGTCCAGCGCGTGCGCGCGCGCCCGCAGCGCCTTGCGCCGGCGCGGAGCCAGGGCGCGTGGATCGAAAGAGGAAGAATCGTTCATGGATCCTATTGTAAATCGGGCCATGTAGATGGGTCGCACCGGAAAATCGAAGAACTGGATGCAGGCGCACGTGCGCGACCCTTACGTCCGGCAGGCGAAGCGCTCGGGTTACCGCTCGCGCGCCGCGTACAAGCTGATCGCGATCGTCGAGAAAGATCGGCTGCTGCGTCCCGGAATGACAGTGGTGGATCTGGGAGCGGCCCCGGGGAGCTGGTCGCAGGTGCTCGCCGAGCGCGCCGGTGCGGCCGGCCGGATCGTCGCGGTCGACCTGCTTGAGATCGCGCCGATCGGCGGGGTTACGGTGATCGGCGGCGATTTTCGCGACGAGGCGGTACTCGACCGGGTCGAAGCGGCATTGGACCGGCATCCGGTCGACCTTGTAGTTTCGGACATGGCCCCCAATCTATCCGGAGTGAACGCGACCGATCAGGCCCGCAGCATGCATTTGTGCGGGCTGGCACTGGAATTTGCCGGGACTCATCTGAAACCCGAAGGCGTTTTCCTGGTCAAGGTATTTCAGGGCGCGGGCTTTGCGGAGTTCCTCGCGGCGATGCGCGGGCGCTTTAAGAGCGTGGTTTCACGCAAACCCGGGGCTTCGCGCGACCGCTCGAGCGAGATGTATCTGCTGGGGAGGCGGCTGCGGGGCCGGTCTCCCGGATCGCGTTGACGATCTGGGCTCTGGCTCCTGGGGCGCGGCACCTGTAGAATGGGACTTACTTACCGTGCAAGGCAGGAGATGCATTGAATAACCTCTTCAAGAACTTTGTTATCTGGCTCGTCATCGGACTGGTGCTGATGACGGTGTTCAATCAGTTCAACACGCGCCAGACGGCCCAGTTGCCGATGGAGTATTCCCAGTTCATTGAAGAGGTGAAGGGCGGACGCATCGCCAAGGTGCTGATCGAGGGGCGAGTCCTCAAGGCCACGACCACCGAGGGCAAGCGCGTCACCAGCTATTCGCCTGGCGACATCTGGCTCGTCTCGGATCTTCTGAAGTACGGCGTCAAGATCGAGGCGAAGCCCGAGGAAGAGCCGTCGCTTCTCATGAATATCTTCGTGTCGTGGTTTCCGATGCTGCTCCTGATCGGCGTCTGGATCTTTTTCATGCGCCAGATGCAGGGCGGCGGACGGGGCGGCGCGTTCTCTTTCGGAAAATCCCGCGCGAGGATGGTCGATGAGTCGAACAACAATGTCACTTTCGCGGACGTCGCCGGCTGCGAGGAGGCGAAGGAGGAAGTCGCGGAGCTCGTCGATTTCCTGCGCGATCCGACAAAATTCCAGAAGCTCGGTGGCCGCATCCCCAAGGGCGTGCTGATGGTCGGCAACCCCGGCACAGGTAAGACCCTGCTCGCCCGCGCGATTGCCGGCGAGGCCAAGGTGCCGTTCTTCTCGATCTCGGGCTCCGACTTCGTCGAGATGTTCGTCGGCGTCGGCGCGGCGCGCGTGCGCGACATGTTCGACCAGGCGAAAAAGCACGCGCCCTGCATCGTGTTCATCGACGAGATCGACGCAGTCGGGCGCCAGCGCGGCGCGGGCCTGGGCGGCGGCAACGATGAGCGCGAGCAGACGCTCAACCAGCTGCTGGTCGAAATGGACGGCTTCGAGGCCACGGCGGGCGTGATCGTCATTGCCGCGACCAACCGTCCCGACGTGCTCGACCCGGCGCTGCTGCGCCCCGGACGTTTCGATCGCCAGGTGGTGGTGCCGCTCCCCGATATCCGCGGTCGCGAGCAGATCCTGCTCGTGCACATGCGCAAGGTGCCGATGGCGCCGGACGTGAAGGCCGACATCATCGCCCGCGGCACGCCGGGCATGTCGGGCGCGGATCTCGCCAACCTCGTCAACGAAGCGGCGCTCTTTGCCGCGCGCAAGAACAAGCGCCTGGTGGACATGGAGGACTTTGAGCGCGCCAAGGACAAGGTGATCATGGGCGCGGAGCGCCGCTCGATGGTCATGCCCGAGGAAGAGCGCCGCAACACCGCCTATCACGAGTCCGGCCACGCGGTTGTCGCGAAGCTCCTGCCCAAGAGCACCGATCCGGTGCACAAGGTCACGATCATTCCGCGCGGCCGCGCGCTGGGCGTAACCATGCAGCTCCCCGAGCAGGACCGCTACAGCATGGACCGCGAGCGGCTGCTCTCCACCATTACCGTGCTTTTTGGCGGGCGTATCTCCGAAGAGATCTTCATGCACCAGATGACCACGGGCGCGTCGAGCGATTTCGAGCGCGCCACCGCCATCGCCCGCAGCATGGTGACGCAATGGGGAATGTCCGACGAGATGGGCCCCATGGTCTACGGCGAGAACGAGGGCGAGGTTTTTCTCGGGCGCTCTATCACCACGCACAAGAACGTTTCGGAAGTAACCATGCAGCGGGTCGACGCCGAGATTCGCAAGATCATCGACCGGCAGTACGCGCTGGCGAAGAAGCTTATTCTCGAAAACCGCGACAAGGTCGAGGCGATGGCCAAGGCGCTGCTCGAGCTGGAAACCATCGATGCCGACCAGATCAACGACATCATGGAAGGCAAGTCGCCGCGCCCGCCCAAGGCGGCGCAATCTCCGCCGCCGTCGCCGCAGCCAGGGGCCCCCGGCGCGGCTGCGCCGGCTCCGGCATCGTAAGCCTTCGGCTCGTCCGCTGCAGGCCGCGGCTGATTAGAAGAGCAGGCCCGAAGCGAGCGCTTCGGGCTTTTTTGTTTCTGTGACCGTGACCCTTCGATTTCTCCGTTGCGGCAAATTCTGTCTGCCGCTCGACCGCGCGCTCATCATGGGCGTGGTCAATGTCACGCCGGACTCGTTTTCGGACGGCGGGCGCTTTCTAGATCCGGGAGCAGCGATTGATCATGCGCGCCGCCTGGTCGAGGAGGGCGCCGATATCGTCGACATCGGAGCGGAGTCCAGCCGTCCGGGCGCCGACGTTGTGGTCACGGCCGAGGAGGAACTGAGCCGCTTGATGCCGGTGCTCAAGGGTTTGCGGGATCTTTCGGTCCCCATGTCGGTGGACACGGTAAAGCCGGAAGTGATGCGCGCGGCCATCGGTGAAGGCGCAGCCATGATCAACGACATCAACGCGCTCAGGGCCCCGGGGGCGCTGGAAGCGGTGGCAGCCTCCGGCGTCGGCGTGTGCCTCATGCACATGCAGGGCGAGCCGCGTAACATGCAGCACGCGCCGCGCTACGACGACGTGGTCGTCGAAGTTAAAACGTTTCTCGCGGAGCGCGCCGCGGCAGCACAGGCGCACGGCATATCCCGCGAACGCGTCGTGATCGATCCGGGCTTCGGTTTCGGCAAGACCGTCGGGCACAACTTCGAGTTGCTGCGTAATCTCGGCCGGATTGCGGAGCTGGGGCTCCCGGTGATGGCAGGCTGGTCGCGCAAATCCACCCTGGGCGCGATAACGGGCCGGCCGGCCGCGGAAAGACTGGCGGCGAGCATCGCCGCGGCTTTGCTGGCGGTGCAGCACGGGGCTAGAATTGTGCGCGTCCACGATGTCGCCGCGACCCGCGATGCGTTTGCCGTGCTGGCCGCGTTTGAAAAGCAGAATTAACCGCCAAGGACGCCAAGGTCGCAAAGGAACGTCAAGAAAGATTTCCTTGGCGTCCCTGGCGGTGAGACAGGAATTTTCATGACGAGAAGGTATTTCGGAACGGACGGCGTGCGTGGCAGGGTCGGGAAGCCGCCGATCACGCCCGATTTCGTGATGCGTCTGGGCTATGCGGCCGGCGAAGTGCTGGTGCGGCGCTCGAAAATCCGCGGATCGGGACTGAATGCGGGCGTGCACCCGGCGGTCTTGATCGGCAAGGACACGCGCATTTCCGGCTATATGCTCGAGGCCTCGCTCGAGGCGGGATTCTCCGCCGCCGGCGTGGATGTGATGCTCACCGGCCCGATGCCGACCCCGGCGATCGCCTACCTGACCCGAGCTCTGCGGCTGCAGGTCGGCGTGGTCATCAGCGCCTCGCACAATCCGTACGAGGACAACGGCATCAAGTTTTTCTCCTCCGAAGGCAGCAAGCTGCCCGATGCGGTGGAATCGGAGATCGAAAGACGGCTCGGACGTGCAATGCGGTGCAAGGAGTCGGCCGGGCTCGGCAGGGCACGGCGGGTCGACGACGCGGCGGGCCGCTACGTCGAGTTCTGCAAGAGCACGTTTCCAACCGCGCTCGATCTGCGCGGCATGAAGATCGTGGTCGATTGCGCGCATGGCGCGACCTACCACGTGGCGCCGCACGTATTTCACGAGCTGGGCGCCGACGTCGAAGCAATCGGCGTGAGCCCGGACGGCTTCAACATCAACGATGGAGTCGGCGCGACCCGGCCGAAGGCGCTGCAGGAAGCTGTAAGAACGCACCGCGCCGATCTGGGCATCGCTCTGGACGGGGACGGCGACCGCCTGATCATGGCCGACGGCGAGGGCGCGCTCTATGACGGGGATCAACTGCTGTACGTCATTGCGCGCGAGCGCGCAAAAAACGGCGGGCTCAAGGGCGTTGCCGGGACGCTGATGACCAACCTTGCCCTGGAGCGGTCTCTTGAGAAAATTGGCGTGCCTTTCGAGCGCGCAAGGGTCGGCGATCGCTACGTGCTGGAACTGCTTCTTAGAAAGGGCTGGCAGCTCGGAGGCGAGAATTCCGGGCATATCATCTGTCTGGACAAGCACACCACGGGCGACGGCATCGTTTCCGCCTTGCAGGTGCTGTCCGCTCTCAGGACGAGCCGCGCCACGCTCGCCGATCTTTGCAAGGAACTTGTCCTCTACCCGCAGGAGCTCGTCAATGTTCGGGTGCCCCGGCGATTCGACTGGGAGAAGAAACCGTCGATTGCAAAGGCAAAACGGGAAGCGGAGCGCGCGTTGGGCAGAAATGGTCGCGTGTTGCTGCGCCCTTCGGGAACGGAGCCCGTGCTGCGCGTCATGGTGGAGGGCAGGGAAGAGGGCGAGGTGCGGCGGCTCGCAAGCAGGATTGCGGACGCGGTGAAAGACGCGGCCTAGCGCTTGGAGAGGTCAGGATGATCGCGCTGCTGCAGCGTGTCTCCCAGGCCAGAGTCGAAGTGGAAGGCGAGACGGTCGGCACGATAGGCTCCGGAATTCTGGTTCTCACGTGTGCCGAGCCCGGGGACCGGGAAGCGACGGCGGAACGTCTCCTCGAGCGCCTGCTCGCTTTTCGCATGTTCTCCGACGGCGCCGGGAAGATGAATTTGTCGGTGAGGGATGCCGGCGGCGGATTGCTGCTGGTGCCGCAATTCACCCTTGCCGCCGACACTGACAAGGGCACGCGGCCGAGCTTCTCCCGCGCGCTGCCCGCCGATGCCGCGCGCAGTCTCTTCGATCATCTCGTGGAGCGGGCCCGTTCGCGGCATACCCCGGTGGCCTCGGGGCGGTTCGGCGTGCACATGCAGATCAATCTCACCAACGACGGACCCGTTACCTTCTGGCTCCGCGTCCAGCCTCCTGCGGCCAGCAGGAATAGCTGACAAGACACTGAATTTCCCAGCGTTTTTGTTTGACCCTCGGGTCGAATGGGCGCTAAAATCGCCTACTTTGGCTGGTGCGGAAACGCAATGCGCGCGAGGCTCGTGGCAGGTAACTGGAAGATGAACGGAAGCCTCGCCGAGAATCAGCGCTTGCTCAATACCCTCAAGGCAGGGATCCCGGTTGGCGGGCGCGCAGGCTGCGCGGTGTGCGCGCCGTTTCCGTATTTGCCGCAGGTGGCCGCCGCCCTCGCCGGCAGCGGGATTGATTGGGGCGCGCAGAATGTCTCCGAGCACGGCGCCGGCGCGTACACCGGCGAAGTATCGGGGGCGATGCTGAAGGAATTCGGATGCCGCTACGCGATCGTGGGCCACTCCGAGCGGCGCGGCCATTACGGCGAGGATGACAACAGGGTCGCAGCCAAGTTCGTCGCGGCGCAGCGCGCAGGTTTGACGCCGATCCTGTGCGTGGGCGAGACGCTGGAGCAGCGCGAACGGGGCGAGACCGAAGGCGTGGTGGAACGCCAGCTCGAGGCGGTCCTTGCCGCGGCGGGTGTTGCCGCGCTCGGTGAGGCGGCAGTGGCCTACGAGCCGGTCTGGGCCATCGGCACCGGCAGGACCGCCGCGCCGGAGCAGGCGCAGGCAGTGCACGCGTTCATCCGCGCGCGGGTCCTCGGGCGCGACCGGTCGGTGGCGGAGCGGCTGACCATCATGTACGGCGGCAGCGTGAAGCCCGGCAACGCGCGCGAGCTGTTCGCGATGCCTGACGTGGATGGCGGACTGATAGGCGGGGCTTCGCTGGTTGCGGAAGATTTCATCGCGATCTGCGCCGCGGCGCGAAAATAATTGCGGATTGCCAAAGGACATGGCCATGGAATTCTGGTTTACCGTTGTTCTCATCGTCGACGTGACCGTCGCGCTTTGCATCGTCTTGCTTGTCTTGCTTCAGCACGGCAAGGGCGCGGACGTGGGCGCAGCGTTCGGCAGCGGCTCCTCCGGGAGCCTGTTCGGCGCGACGGGATCGGCCAATTTTCTTTCGCGCACCACGGCGGTCCTGGCGGTGATTTTTTTCCTCACCACGTTCGCGCTTGCGTACATGGTGACTCACAGGCCGCGCGCAGGCGGTGGGGTGATGGACGCGGTCAAGGAACAACCGGCGGTACCCGTGCCGACGGTTCCCGCGTCGCAGGCGGCTCCGGACGCAGCGAAGGCAGGCGATGCTGCGAATTCGAAAGCAAACGAGGTGCCGAAGTAGTAAAATTGCACGGTTAAACCGGGCTCGTCTTCGATACGTGGCAAGGTATCAAGCCCAATCATGCCGACGTGGTGAAATTGGTAGACACGCCGTCTTGAGGGGGCGGTGGCGAAAGCTGTGAGAGTTCGAGTCTCTCCGTCGGCACCAGACAAAGGGGGACTTGGATCGGAAGCGGGGCTTCCGGCCCAGGTCCCCAATTTTGAGAAGGACAAGATTTTTGTGAGCGGATGCGTGCGTGTGCGAATCGCCGGCACGGCGTCCTTATCCGTGGGCAAGGGCTAGTCCGTGCTTGAAAACTATTTCCCCATCCTGCTGTTCATCATCATCGCGCTGATCTTCGGCGCCATAATGGTCGCCACCGGCGCCGTGCTCGCGCCCCACCGCCCCGACAGCGAAAAGCTCTCTCCGTACGAATGCGGCTTCGAGGCCTTCGAAGACGCGCGGATGAAGTTCGACGTGCGCTATTACCTCGTCGCGATCCTGTTCATCCTGTTCGACCTCGAGATCGCATTTCTCTTTCCCTGGGCGGTGACGCTCAACGAGATCGGGAGCTTCGGCTTCTGGTCGATGATGATTTTCCTGCTCATCCTGGTCGTGGGCTTCATCTATGAGTGGATGAAAGGAGCATTGGAATGGGAATAGAAGGAGTATTCGAGGAAGGGTTCGCCACCACTTCGCTCGACAAGCTCATCAACTGGACCCGCACCGGGTCGCTATGGCCGATGACCTTCGGGCTGGCATGCTGCGCCGTCGAGATGATGCACGCCGGCGCCGCGCGCTACGATCTGGACCGCTTCGGCATCGTGTTCCGGCCCAGCCCGAGGCAGTCGGACGTCATGATCGTCGCCGGCACGCTGTGCAACAAGATGGCGCCGGCGCTGAGGAAGGTCTACGACCAGATGGCGGAGCCCCGCTGGGTAATCTCGATGGGCTCGTGCGCCAATGGCGGCGGCTATTACCACTACTCGTACTCGGTCGTGCGCGGCTGCGACCGGATAGTGCCGGTGGACGTGTACGTGCCTGGCTGCCCGCCGACGGCGGAAGCGCTGCTGTACGGCATCGTGCAGTTGCAGAACAAGATCAAGCGCACCAACACCATTGCGCGTTAATTTGCATTCGAAAGCTGAATTGGAGGATTTGCAAGGGGGTGTGCCCCCTTGCTCGAACAGATAATGCGGGCGATGCTCGAAAGGCTGAAAAGCGCGCTCATCCCGGCGCTGGGCGCAAGAGCGGCCAATTTGACCGAGGCGCTCGGCGAGTTGACGCTCGTGGTCAAATCGGAGGACTACGTCGCCGCGGCAAAGGTATTGCGCGATGAACCGGCGCTCGGGTTCGAGCAGCTTATCGACCTGTGCGGCGTGGACTATTCGGGCTATGGCGTTGGCACACGCGCAGGACGCCGCTTCGCCGTGGTCTCGCACCTGCTGTCGATTGCACACAACTGGCGGCTGCGATTGCGCGTTTTCGCGCCCGACGACGACTTCCCGGTGGTGGAATCGCTCACCGGAGTCTGGCCCAACGCCGACTGGTACGAGCGCGAGGCCTTCGATCTTTTCGGCATCATGTTCAGCGGTCACGCCGATTTGCGCCGCATCCTGACCGACTACGGCTTCATCGGCCACCCGTTCCGCAAGGATTTCCCGCTCTCGGGCAACGTTGAGATGCGTTATGACCCGGAGCAAAAGCGCGTGATCTACCAGCCGGTAACCATCGAGCCGCGCGAGATCACTCCGCGGGTCATCCGCGAAGAGGACTACGGCGACCTCGGAATTCGCAAATGAAAATCGAATTAACCGCAAAGGACGCCAAGGACGCCAAGGAAAACAAGATTCCTTGCAGTCCTTCGCGTCCATGGCGTCCTTGGCGGTGAAACTGGTCTTGTCGAATGGCTGAAATACGGAACTACACGCTCAACTTCGGTCCG
>JBGPLD010000024.1:0-8756 GCA_041486325.1 Gammaproteobacteria bacterium | reverse complement strand
GCGCGTGAAATGGGAATGTCCTACCGGCGCGCGTGGCTGCTGGTCGAAGCCATGAATGCGGCGTTTCGCAGCCCGCTCGTCGAAACCCTCACCGGCGGGCAGGGCGGCGGCGGCGCGCGGATCACCGGGCTGGGGGAAGAGGTCCTGCGTCGCTACCGCGCCATGGAATCCAGGGCGGCGCGCTCGGTGGCACTCGATTTGAAGCGCTTTGCTCGCTTGATCACGCGCTCAAACCGTACCAGGTAGGCCGCCAGGTTTTTTTTCGCCCTTTGCGGAAGTCGAGTAGAATTGCACGCATTCGTTATATCTCTCTGTATATTACGGCATGACACTTGTCGTGTTCCTCGAGGTCGTCTGCGCTGATCGCCTCAGCGGCAAAACTCTTCGCACAGAACCGTCGCTGACGTCATGAAGCGCTTGCTGGTCACACCTCAAGAACCGGCGTCCGCCAGTACCCGCCCCGCGATCCGTTTCGATCGCAATGAACTATCTGGTGCGTTCGGTGACATGGGCACGGACGTGCCGCTCATTATTGGCGTTGCGCTCGCACCGCATCTCGACGGTGCAAGCGTGCTCATCATGTTCGGCGCCATGCAGATCCTGACCGGCCTCGCGTATCGAATGCCGATGCCGGTCCAGCCCCTCAAGGCCATGGCCGCCATTGTTATTGCCCAGCAGACTGCGCCGGAGATTCTGTACGGAGCGGGAATCGCGATCGGCCTCACGATGCTGATACTCGCGTCATCGGGCGCGCTCACGTGGCTGGCACGCGTCGTTCCCAAAAGCGTGGTGCGCGGCATCCAGTTTGGGCTGGGTCTGCAACTCGCTTCGATCTCCTTGCAGAACTATGTCCGTGCGGAGAGCATAACGGGTTACCTCCTGGCCGGCCTCGCGTTTGTTATCGTCGTGCTGCTCTTGGGGAATCGCCGGCTACCGGCTGCTTTGCCAGTGGTTGCTCTTGGACTCGCAATTGCGGCGTACAGACTCGACCCAAGCTCACTGGTAGCAAGCATGGGGTTGCACCTGCCCACTCCTCATGTACCGCAACTGTCGGACATAGCTACCGGGTTTGTGCTGCTCGCGCTGCCGCAGATTCCCCTGTCGCTGGGCAACTCTGTTCTTGCCACGCGCCAGCTGGCGCACGATCTCTTTCCCGAGCGCAATCTGACTATCCGAAAAATTGGTATCACGTACGCTGCTATGAACCTGATCAGTCCATGGCTGGGCGGCATACCGACGTGCCATGGCTCCGGTGGCATGGCCGGCCACTACGCGTTTGGCGGCCGTACCGGCGGGTCGGTCATCATTTACGGCCTAATTTTCGTTGCACTAGGGCTTCTCTTCGGATCAGGGTTCGATCACGTAGTGCGGGCATTTCCATTGCCCATACTTGGCGTGCTGCTCCTCTTTGAGGCTCTCTCGCTAGTCTGGCTCATTCGCGACACGGCGGATTCGCGCTTGGACTTCCCCATCGCTGCGCTCGTAGGATTAATAGCGGTCGGGCTACCGTACGGCTATTTAGTAGGCATGGTTGTTGGCACCATACTCGTGTGGTTGGGTGCGCGGGTAAACCTCGTAAACATCGATAAGCACTGATTCTCTCGACCGGCGTTCCGGTGCTGGCTAACTCGGTGTAGCGTTGCGTGCCGGACGCGGTCCAGCGAGCCCTTGCTCCACATCCATGACGCGGCCAGTGATCGCATTGTCGTACCCCGGCAAGGCCGCGAGCACCGCCTTGAACGGCTTGCCGCGAAGTAGCGATAGCAGTTTCTTCAGTTCGGCCGTTTCGAGCCGCGCGGACTCGCAGGCGAGAAAATAGCGCTCGTCCACCAGGGGAATGAAACCGAGCCCAAGCTGCGCCGCGGCGGCGCGAATGCCGAAACCCGCGTCGGCCATGCCATTTGCGACTGCCGTGGCCACCGCAACGTGCGTGAATTCCTCGTTCTGATAGCCTGAAATTCGGCTGCTCTCGATGCCGGCGCGTGCGATCAGCTGATCAAATACCAGCCGCGTTCCGGAGCCGCGCTGGCGATTGACGAAGCGTACCCCGGGACGCGCAAGATCGCGCAGTCCCTGGATTCCCTTGGGATTACCGCGGGGGATGATCAATCCCTGATCGCGCACGGCCACGCCGATCAGTTTGTGCGTCCCGGGTTGGAGCCGTTGCAGGATTTCGGGCGTATGCCACTGCTCGGCGACGTGGAATCCGGCGAGATCGCAATCGCCGCGCCCCAGCGCATCCAGACTCTCCACGCTGCCGTGAAACTGGAGCTCGAGCGCCAAACTGCCTTCGGCCAGCTCCGGCAGACGCTCGAGCGCGAGGTCGTGGCTTGCATGCAAGCTCAGACGATGCGAGTGGGCGCCGATGGTGCCGTACAACTCGCGCTCGAATTCGCGCGCCAAATCGGCGAAATGGGGAGCGAGACGCGTGCGTGCGCGTTGCTCCAGCTCGACCAGTTTCACGGCAAGAGGCGTGAGCCGCGCGCCCCGCCCGCGTTCCAGCCGTACGAGCGGTTGATCCATCCGATGGTTCCAGTCCCCGAGCAGATTCCAGACGTGGCGGTAGGAATAGCCAATCTTGCGGGCCGCAGCTGCCAGCGACCCGGACTGCTGAATCGCCATAAGGAGCGGTAGCAACAGTGGCTCTACGGGCGCCGAGTGGAGTTTCCAGCCTGGCTCAAACTCGATTCGCATTATGCAAAATACTACATAACTGGAAGAAATACAAACAGCAAGCTATGATCTTGCACAGTAATCACATAAATAATGTACAAAATTACATATTATATAAGAGGCCGTCAACTGGCCGTCGCTTACGCTCCCGCCGATGCCCGACGTGGTTGGCTTCTGGAGAACCCGTGTCGGAAGCGCTGAGCACTGCATTGGCTCTGCTGATCGGACTCGACGCCAAACTGGTCGAGATCGTCCTGCTCAGCCTGCGGGTGAGCTTGTCGGCGGTTGCGATTGCCGCAATCTTGGGCTTGCCGCTAGGCGCCGCCATCGCCGTCGGCAGGTTCCCGGGCCGCCAGACGGTGATCGTGTTCTTGAACGCGCTGATGGGCCTGCCCCCGGTCGTAGTGGGGCTGGTGGTGTACCTCATGCTTTCGCGCGCCGGCCCGCTCGGTTCGCTCGGAATTCTTTTCACGCCCTCGGCGATGGTCTTCGCCCAAACGATCCTGATTCTTCCGATCATCGCTGCGCTCTCGCGCCAGGCGATCGAGGACGCGTGGCGCGAATATGAGGAGCAGCTGCGCTCGCTCGGTGCGGGCCGCATGAACGCGGCGCTGACTCTGATCTGGGATACAAGGTTCTCGCTGTTGACCACGATCCTCGCCGGCTTCGGGCGCGCAGCCGCCGAAGTCGGCGCGGTGATGATCGTCGGCGGAAACATCGACGGGGTAACGCGCGTGATGACCACCACCATCGCGCTCGAAACCAGCAAAGGCGACCTGCCGCTCGCACTCGGCTTGGGGGTGGTTCTGATCGTCATCGTCATTGCCGTGAACGCGGCGGCCCATCTCACCAAGGAGCTGGCGCAGCGGCGCTACGGATGAGCAACGGCTCGATTCTTCCACTGCGTCTCGCTGACGTGTCCTTCGCTGCCGGCGGGCGAACCATCATCGATCGGATTTCGCTCGAGATCGAGTCGGGGCCGAGCACGATCATCCTGGGCGCCAATGGCGCTGGGAAAAGCGTGCTGATGCGCTTGATGCATGGCCTGCTGGGTCCGACTTCGGGCCGCATCGACTGGAGCGCGCCCGAGCGCCCGGGCGTTCCGAGGAAGCAGGCCATGGTGTTCCAGCGCCCGGTCATGCTGCGCCGCCCGGCCTACGCCAATGTGGCCTATGCGCTGAAGATCGCCGGAATCCCGGAGCCGCAACGAACGGCGCTGGTACACGAAGCGCTCGAGAGCGTCGGGCTGTCGCATCTTGCACACCGGCCTGCCCGCGTGTTGTCCGGAGGCGAGCAGCAGCGCCTCGCGCTCGCGCGCGCCTGGGCGCTGCACCCGGAAGTGCTGTTTCTCGACGAGCCTACCGCCAGCCTAGACCCGAGCGCGACGCGTGAGATCGAATCGGTAATCAAGGCGTTCGATGCAGCGGGCACGAAGGTGGTGATGGCGACGCACAACCTCGGACAAGCCCGGCGCCTGGGCGACGAAATCCTGTTTCTCGATCAGGGGCGGCTTGTCGAGCGCGCTTCGGTCGGGGAATTCTTTTCCAAACCCCAGTCGGCGCAAGCCGCTGCATTCATCAAAGGAGAACTGCCTTGGACCTGATACGACGATTGTTTTTGGTTGCCGCGCTGTTTGCCGCTGTCACGGCAGGGGCGCAAGAAAAGTTCATCGTCGTCGCTTCGACGACTTCGACAGAGCAGTCGGGACTCTTCGGCCACATTCTGCCGGTCTTCCAGAAAAAGACCGGCATCCAGGTGCGTGTGGTCGCGCTCGGCACGGGCCAGGCGCTCGATCTGGCACGCCGCGGCGATGCCGACGTGGTATTCGTGCACGCCCGATCGGCCGAGGAGAAGTTTCTCGCCGAGGGCCAGGGCGTCCGGCGTTTCGACGTCATGTACAACGATTTTGTCTTGATCGGTCCGAAGTCGGATCCGGCGAAAGTTTCGGGCGGCAGGGACATCCTGGAGGGACTGAGGAAGGTCAAGGCGGCGAGCGCACCGTTCGTATCGCGGGGCGACAAGAGCGGCACACACATCGCCGAGCTCGATCTGTGGAAGCTAGCGGGGATTGACATTGCCACCGAGAAGGGGCCGTGGTACCGCGATACGGGCCAGGGCATGGGACCGGCTCTCAACACGGCTGCCGCAATGAACGCTTACATTCTTTCCGACCGCGGAACGTGGCTGTCCTTCAAGAACCGCGGCGAGCTGTCCATCGCCGTCGAAGGGGACCAGCGCTTGTTCAACCAGTACGGGATCATGCTCCTGAACCCGCTCAAGCATCCGAATGTCAAGAAAGACCTGGGCCAGGCGTTCGTCGACTGGGTGATCTCCCCCGAAGGCCAGAAGGCGATCGCCGAGTACAAGATCGGCGGCGAGCAGCTGTTTTTTCCGAACGCCAACCAGCCGGGCGCGTGAATCCTTCTGCTGGGGACTTGCCAACATTTTTTGTTTTCGCTATATCCATATGGGAATGACGCCCTGATACAATGACACTTTTCGCCGGCACAGTCCGCCGACCCGGCTCGGGATGAAAATATTCGGATTCGCGGGATGGTCTGAAAGTGGCAAGACCACGTTGATCGAGCAGCTCATCCCACGTTTCGTGAAACGGGGTCTGAAGGTGTCGCTGATCAAGCACGCACACCACAGCTTCGACGTAGATCATCCCGGGAAGGATTCGTATCGTCACCGCGGAGCCGGCTGCAGCGAGGTCGTGGTCGTGTCCGAAAAGCGCTGGGTCATCATGCACGAGCTGCGCGGCGATCCGGAACCCTCGCTCGAAGAGCAGATCAAGCGCGTCTCGCCCTGCGACCTGCTGCTGGTCGAGGGCTATAAGCACTACCCATTGCCCAAGCTCGAGATCTGGCGCCGGGAAAACGGGAAACCGCTGCTGCATCCGGAAAACGAGCATATCGTGGCCATCGCATCCGATACCGCGCTTGAAACCAATCTGCAACAGTTCGATCTCAACGATCACGACGGCATCGGAAACTTCATCCTGAGCTACAACGGATTTCGATGAACAAGGGCCTGCTCAACGTGGACGAGGCGCTCCAGCAACTTCTGGCCGGCGCGCGTCCCGTGGCCGAAACCGAAACGGTGCCGACCCTCGCGGCCACCGGACGCGTATTGGCCGACGCGCAGCGCTCGACCATGAACGTGCCGCCCATGGACAACAGCGCGATGGACGGCTACGCGGTGCGCATGTCCGACCTCAAGGGATCCGAACCCAGGCTAAAGGTCGCGCAGAAGATTCTTGCCGGCTCGATCGGCGGTCCGCTTGCGCCCGGGACAGCGGCGCGCATTTTCACCGGCGCGCCCATCCCCCCGGGCGCCGACGCCATCGTAATGCAGGAAATGTGCGTTCAGGACGGCGACGAAGTTGTGGTCAAAGAAGTTCCCAAGCCCGGCGAGTGGGTACGGCGCATCGGCAGCGACATCCACGCGGGCGACACGATCCTGTCCGCGGGCATCCGGCTTCGCCCGCAGGACACGGGTCTCGCGGCCTCCGTCGGCATTGCTTCGCTGCCGGTGTACCGTCGCGTGCGGCTGGGGCTCTTCTTCACCGGCGATGAGCTGGTCATGCCCGGTGACCCGCTGCCGCCGGGGCGCATCTACAACTCCAACCGCTTCACGCTGAACGGGCTGGCTGGAATTTTCGACTGCGAAGTCCGCGACTACGGCATCGTCCCCGACTCGCTGGATGCAACGCGCGCCGTGCTGCGCCGCGCCGCCGCCGAATGCGACGTGATCGTCACCAGTGGTGGGGTGTCTGTCGGTGAAGCGGATTTCGTCAAGCCTGCCGTCGAGGCAGAGGGCGAGTTGCTCACGTGGCGCATCGCCATGAAACCGGGGCGGCCGCTTGCTTTCGGCAGAATAGGAAGGGCGGCTTTCATCGGCTTGCCCGGGAATCCGGTGTCGAGCTTCGTCACTTTCCTTCTTTTCGTGCGGCCATTCCTGCTCAAGACGCAGGGAATCGCCAAGGTGCATCCGCGCGCAATAGCGGCGCGCGCCGACTTCGATTGGCCGCAGCCGGATGTCCGGCGCGAGTTTCTGCGCGTAAAATGGAACGCACGCGGCGGGCTGGACCTGTATCCGACCCAGGATTCGGCGGTGCTCATGTCGACGGCCTGGGCAGACGGCCTGGTGGACAATCCTGCAAATCACGCCATTCGCGCTGGCGACACGGTGAGCTTCATGCCTTACTCGGAGCTGTACGGGTGAAAATAAAATTGCTCTATTTCGCGGGCCTGCGCGAGGAAGTGGGAACACGGGGCGAAGATCTCGAAGTTTCGCCCGAAGTCACCACGGTCGCGGGCTTGCGCGCGCTGCTCATGAATCGTGGCGGCGCCTGGCAGACGGCGCTTGCGCAAGGAAAGGCGTTGCGCGTCGCGGTCAACCAGGAGATCGCGCAGGCGGCAACGCCGGTGAAGCCGGGCGATGAAGTCGCTTTTTTCCCACCTGTAACCGGAGGTTAGCGTGAATCGGACGGGAGGCTGAAATGCCGGTGCGCATCCAGACTCAGGACTTCGACGCCGGCGCCGAGATCGCCGCGCTCCGCGGTAGCAACTCGAAGATTGGAGCCGTGGCGAGCTTCATCGGCGTGTGCCGCGACGCGAACGGCGGCGGCGCAGTCGCCAAGATGACGCTCGAGCACTATCCCGGCATGACGGAAAAGGCGCTCGAAAAAATAGTTGCCGAAGCGAAGAGCCGCTGGAAAGTCATGGACGTGCTCGTGATTCATCGGATCGGCGAGCTGAAGCCCACCGACCAGATCGTGCTCGTCGTCGTCGCCGGCGCCCATCGCGGCGAAGCCTTCGCCGCCTGCGAATTCATCATGGATTATCTCAAGACGCGGGCGCCATTCTGGAAGAAAGAACAAACGCCCAGCGGCGCGCGCTGGGTCGAAGCGCGGGTCTCCGACGACGAGGCTGCGCAACGCTGGGAGCCGCCGAAGTCGAGCGCTGCCTGAGCACGGGTGCGCCGTTTACGCGTGGTGCCCGAGCCGGTATCATGGTGGCGTTTCAGGGAGATGGCATACCTCCTCAAACCGCCGCAAGGCTGATGATGCCTACGTGACACGCCGGAGGGCGTTGGCGCGGGCATCCGCTTCTCCCTTCGTCGCGTTCCCGGGTGCGGAACAAAAACCGACGGAGGGTTTCAATGACCGAAATCTGGAGTTTGGCGGCCCTGTGGCTGGGACTTGCCCTGGCTGCGGCGCTTTTTTCCGTTTGGCTCCGGATTGCCACGGCGCTATCCGAGATTGTTGTCGGGACAGTCGCCCAGCTCATTCTGGGCGCTGCGGTCGGCACTGCGGTGCTGGGCGCGGACGAAACCTGGATCCGGTTCTTGTCCGGGACCGGCGCCATCGTCCTGACGTTTCTGGCCGGCGCCGAGCTTGATCCCGACGTGTTCAGGCGCAAGTGGAAGGAGTCCACCGCGATCGGCCTCATCAGCTTTTTCGCGCCGTTCTTCGGCTGCGCGGCCGCGGCGCGCTTCTGGCTCGGCTGGGACCCGATGGCGAGCTGGCTCGCAGGCATCGCCATGTCGACCACTTCCGTCGCGGTGGTGTATGCGGTGATGCTGGAATTCGGATTTAATGCGACCGACTACGGCAAGACGGTGCTGGCAGCCTGCTTCATCACGGACCTCGGTACCGTTGTCGCGCTGGGCCTCATCTTTGCGCCGTTTACATTGAAGACGCTCATTTTCATCGGCGCAATGGTGGCGATGTTCTTCCTGCTGCCCCGGCTCACGCCGCGATTCTTCAGGCGATACGGAGGGCGGCCCTCGGAGATGGAGGCCAAGTACCTGCTGCTGTGCCTGTTCGGCATGGGCGCGCTGGCGGCATGGGCGGACAGCGAGGCGGTGCTGCCGGCCTACCTGATGGGCATGGTTCTCGCGGGCAACGTGGGGAAGGACCACGTGCTTGTCCGGCGCCTGCGAACGCTGACCTTCGGCCTGCTTACGCCCTTCTACTTTATTCGCGCGGGCTCGTTCGTTTCGGTGCCGGCGCTCATTGCAGCGCCCGGCGCGTTTCTCCTGATGCTTGTGGTGAAGGTCGCCACCAAGATCGCGGG
>JBGPLD010000023.1:0-9008 GCA_041486325.1 Gammaproteobacteria bacterium | reverse complement strand
GTGCGGCGGCTGACCGGAGGCAAGGGTGCTCATGTGGTGATCGAGACCGCCGGCGCCGCGGCGAGCTTCAAGTCCGGTGTCGACATGCTGCGCCCCAGTGGACGCCTGTGCTCGTTTGCAGTGAGCCAGGAACCCGCTGCGGGATTCACCAGCTACCCGCTTTATGTCAAGGAAGCCAGCATCATCGGCACGCGCGCATTGAAGCCCGAGGACATCGCTCCGTGCATCGAACTGGTTGCCTCGGGCGCGGTGGACACCAGCGGCTTTATCAGCACGACCTATCCGCTTGAGCAGACGGCGGCCGCCTTCGACAATTACGAGCGCAATCCCGGCCGCATTCTCCGGATCGTGATCGACTCCCAGGCCTAGCCGCATATACCGTCGCTCGTCGTTGCGCTCAGCGCGCATTGAGAAAAGGGAAAGAGCATGGCCGCGAAGGCGAAAGTTGTACTCACCGATTACGTGTGGGAGTCGATCGACGTCGAGAAGAAGACACTCGCCGGACTCGCCGACATCGTCGCGCTGAAAACGAGGAAGCCCGAGGAGTTCATCGCGCAGGCGGCAGACTGCGACGCGCTGCTCAACACCTATGCCGGGCCGATCACCGCCGAAGTGATAGCAAGGATGCCGAAGTGCAGGATCATTGCGCGCTACGGCATCGGCGTGGACACGATCGACCTGGAAGCCGCCACCCGGGCCGGCATCATCGTCACCAACAACCCCACCTACTGCGTCGAGGAAGTGGCCGAGCACACCATGGCCCTGCTGCTCGCCTGCGCCCGCAAGATCGTTTTCTACGATCGGCTGGTGCGCGCCGGACGCTGGGAGCTCCCTGCCGGAAAACCGCTGTTCCGGCTCGCCGGCGGCACACTCGGCCTCGTTGGCTTCGGCCATATCGGCCGGCAGATTGCGGTGCGCGCGGCGGCTTTCGGCATGCGCGTTCTGTACGCCGACCCGTTCGTGCAACAGGGCCAATACGATGTCCCGGGCACTAAGACGGAGTTGAATGACCTGCTGCGGCATTCCGACCTCGTTTCGCTCCATCCCCCGCTCGCGCCGCAGACGCGCAGGATGATCAACGACGCTACGCTGTCGCTCATGAAACCGAGCGCCTTTCTCGTCAACTGCGCGCGCGGGGCGGTCGTCGACACCGACGCGCTGGTGCGCGCGCTCGACGCCAAAAAAATCGCCGGCTGCGCGCTCGACACGCCGGATCCCGAGCCGCTTCCCGACCCGCATCCGCTGCGCGGACGCGAGAATGTCATCATCACGCCGCATGCGGCCTGGTACAGCGAGAAGGCTATGGCCGGCTTGCAGGCGGGCGCACCCAACGAAGTTCGGCGAGTGCTCTCGGGCGAGTGGCCCGTGAACGTCGTCAACCCTGCGGTCAAAGGCAGGAGCCGGGCAGGACTCTAGCGCCTTGCGGCCTCATCCGAGCCTGCGGTAAAAGGCGGGAAGCGAGCCGGATGCAGCGCGCTTCATCTTGATGGCCGCGAGGATTTTCTCCGAGGTGGCCGGAAGCGAGGTGATGCGCACGCCGACCGCGTCGTGGATTGCGTTCAGGATCGCCGCCGCCGTCGGCACCGAGGTTGGCTCGCCGACGCCCTTGGCGCCGAACGGGCCGGTCGGGTCGTAGCTCTCCACGATGTCGATCTCGATCTCCGGCATGTCGAGGCTGGTCGGCAGGATGTAGTTGGTGAGGTTGGGGTTGACCTGCCGGCCCGCGCCGTCGAACAGGATCTGCTCCTGCAAGGCGAAGCCGATTCCCATCGAGATGCCGCCTTCCACCTGGCCTTCGACCAGCATCGGGTTGATGGGCGTGCCGCAGTCGTGGGCGGCGACGATGCGGATGATATCCACCTGGCCGGTTTCGTCGTCCACGTCGACCTCGGCGATCTGCGTCGCGTAAACATACGTGCTGAAGGGCTTGCCCTGTCCCGTATCCGGATCCAGGGCCGCGGTCTGCGGGTTGTAGGATGCGCAGCCGATGGCGGGCCGGCCCATGACGGTCAGGGCGTGGTTGGCGACATCCCCGATCGGCAGCTTGCGCTGCGGGTAATCCTTGACCTGTATGCTGCGGTCTCTGGCTTCGAGCTGATCGGACGTCACGCCGAGGACAGCCGCGGCGGCATCAAACAGGATTCTCCTGGCTTGCTCGGCGGCGAGCTTGACGGCGTTCCCGGTGACATACGTCGTGCGGCTCGCGATCGCGCCGCTGTCCATGGGCGTCGCGTCGGTGTCGGCCGAGACGACATGCACATCGTCGGTGGCAATGCCGAGCGCTTCCGCGGCGATCTGGCCGAGCACGGTGAGCGAGCCCTGGCCGGTCTCCACCGTTCCGGTAACGAGGGTCGCCGTGCCGTCCTCGTTCACCTTCACCATCGCGGCGCTGGGGTTGGCGGATACCGTGAAGCCGATCGGATACCACATGCAGGCAATGCCGCGCCCCCGCCGCTTCATGGCCGGTCCTCCTTCCAGCCGAAGCGCGCCGCCGCCCTGCGCAGCGAGTCCTTGACGGCGACGCTGTGCAGAACCTGGCCGGTGCTGCTCTTCGAGCCTTCCTCGAAGACATTGAGCAGCCGGATCTCGAGCGGATCGATGCCGAGCGCCGCGGCGATGTCGTCCATGTGCGACTCATAGGCGAAGCACACCTGCGGCGCCCCGAACCCGCGCATGGCGCCGGCCATGGTCTTGTTGGTGTAGACCGCGATCGCCTCGACATGCAGGTTGTCGATATTGTAGGGGCCGGAGCAGAGGATGCACGCCTTCCAGAGCGTGGTCTCGCCCCACGAGCAGTAGGCGCCGCCGTCCATGATGAGTCGCACCTTGCGCGCGAGAATGCGGCCCTGCGCGGTGACGCCGGTCTTGTATTCCATGATGAAGGGATGGCGCGTCGTGGTCGCGGTGAACTCCTCGGCCCGGGTGAACACGCCCTTGACGGGACGGCCGGTCTTCCTCGCGAGCAGCGCCAGGACCGGCTCCTGGCTGATCTCGTTCTTGCCGCCGAAGTTGCCGCCGACGATGGTTGCGACCACGCGCACGCGGTTGATCGGAAGCTGCAGCGTGCGCGCGATGTCCGCGCGCCCGAGCGAGATCCGGCCCAGGGTCGAGTGCACGGTGAGCCGGCTGTTCGCGTCCCATGAAGCAATGCTTGCATGCGGCTCGAGCGCCACGTGCTCGACCATCTGCGTGCTGAAGCGTCCCTCGAAGACCCGGTAGGCGCGCGCGAACGCGGTCTCGGCGTCGCCCTTGCGGATCGTCTTGCGCATGAAGATGTTCCCGCCCGGCGGATGGACGCGCGGCGCATCGTCGCGCATCGCTTCGAGCGGATCGAATACGGCGGGGAGCGGCTCGTAATCGACCCGGATTCGCTCGATCGCCTCCGCGGCGATCTGCTCGGTGACGGCGGCCACGGCGGCGACCCCGTCGCCGGCGTGAAACACGCGGTCCGACGCGAGCAGCGGCTGATCTTGCAGCGTCGGCCCGAAGGCATTGACCGGGATCTCGCGCCCGGTGAGCACCGCCATCACGCCCGGCATGGATTCCGCCTCGCGCGTGTCGACGCGCACGATGCGCGCGGCGGCGATGCCCGCGCGCTTGATTTTCGCGTGCAACATGCCGGGGAAGGACAGATCGTCGATGTAGCGCGTCTGGCCGAGCACGTGCGCTCGCGCGTCGGAACGCTTGACGCGCTGCCCGACCGCTTGTGTCTGCTCGCCGGCCCGCGGCACCAGCGCTTCGATGGGGAAGCTGGGCGGGGCGGGCAGCGCAGCGGGGCGGTGCGCCGGAAGCTCGGCCTCGGAGGGCGGCTGGACCGCGATCTTCGCCTCGGCGATTTTCGTATCCTGAGACATGAGCCTCCTCCCGCGCCGATCACGCCGCGCGTTTCGCGGCCGCATCGCGTTGCGTACGCGCCGCGTCGCGCACGGCTTGCACGATCTTGGTGAACCCGGTGCAGCGGCACAGATTTCCGGACAGCGCGTCGCGGATCTCGCCGTCCGTCGGATCGCCGGTCCGGTCGAGCAGCGCCTTCGCCGCGAGGATGATGCCCGGCCCGCAGAAGCCGCACTGCAACGCCGCGTTCTCCTCGAAGGCCTTCTGCAGCGGGTGCAATGCGCCGGCGTCGGCGAGCCCCTCGATGGTCAGCACCTCGCGCCCCTGCGCCTGTCCGGCCAGCATCAGGCAAGCGTTCACCGGTTTGCCGTCGACCAGCACCGTGCAGGCGCCGCAATCGCCGACGTCGCAACCGAGCTTGGCGCCGGTGAGCTGCAGATGATCCCGCAGCAAACCGAGCAGCGTCGTTTCGGCCGGAACCGAAGCGCTGCGCGTCTCGCCGTTTACGATCAGAGAGATGTCCATCTGTGATCGCCTCAGGCTTCCTGGGCTCGCGCCCGCGCGTTCTCCAGGGCGCGCCGGGTGAGCACCGCGATCAGATCGCGCCGGTACTCGGCGGAGGCGCGGAAGTCGGTGATCGGCCGGGCTTCGGCTGCCGCGATGCGCCCCGCCTCGCGCATCGCCTCGAGCGATATCGTGCGGCCTTCGAGAAACGCCTCGGCCTGCGCGGCGCGCATCACCGTCGGCGCCACCGCGCCGAGAGCGATGCGCGGCTCGACGAACGTGGCGCGCGGTTCGCCGACGCGAAAGCTCGCGGCGACGTTGACCAGCGCCAGCGCCTGTCCCTTGCGCAAGCCGAACTTCTGGAAATCCGCCGGTTTGCCGAGGCTCTTCTTCGGGATCACGATTTCCAGCAGCAGCTCGTCGGGCCGGAGCGCCGTCCTGCGCGGCGCGACGAAGAATTCCTCGAGCGCGATCCGGCGCCGGGCAGCCGCGCCCGCGATCGTGACCAAGGCGTCGAGCGCGACCAGCACCGGCCCGCCGTCCATCGACGGCACGCAAGTGACCAAATTGCCGCCGAGCGTGCCGAGGCTGCGGGTTTGCACCGCACCGATAGAATGGCAGGCGTCGGCAACGGCCGGCGCCCACCTGCGGATGAGCGGCGAATCGAGGATCTCGCCGTGGGTGACGGCGGCGCCGATGACCAGACCCTCTTCGGTCATCGCGATGCGCGTGAGGTCGCTCGCGCGCGAAATGTCGACGACGACCGCCGGCGCGCGCGCGGCGGCCTTGAGTTCCACCAGCAGGTCCGTGCCGCCCGCGAGGAGCCGCGCACCGGCTCCGATCCGGGCGAGCACGGCGAGCGCTTCGTCGGAATCGTGCGCGACGATGAAATCGAACGGCTTCATGGGCCCCTACCGTTTCAGCAGCGGACTGCCGTAGAGGCCGGTCGGCTTGAGCAGAAGAATGAGCAGCATGATGGCGAACGGCGCCATCTGCGCGAGAGGCGCGTAGATCAGGGATCCGAGGGAGACGACCTGCCCGACGATGAAGGCGGACACGAGCGTTCCCTTGATGCTTCCCAGGCCGCCGATGATCACGACCATGAACACGAACGCCAGCACCTCCAGGCCCATCTGCGGGTCCACCATGATGAGCGGCGCATGCAGTCCGCCGGCGAGCCCCGACAGGCTCCCGGCGATGATGAAGGTGACGGTGAAGAGCCGCGAGACGTTGATGCCGAGGCCTTCGACGTGCTGCACGTTCTCGATGCCGGCACGGATCGCCTTGCCGATAATGGTCCGGTTGAGGAAAACCCAGATCGCCCCGTAGACGAGGAGAGCGATTGCGATGACGATCAGGCGGAATACCGGCACTTCGGTGCCGAGAATGCTCATCTGGGCTTCCACGGGAGCCGGCACCGGGCGGGGAACCACGCCCCAGATGAATTTGATGACGCCCACGCCGCCGATGAGGATCCCGAAGGAAGTGATCATGCTGAAGGTGAGCTCGCGCTCGTAGATGCGCCGGAAAACGAGCCGTTCCACGCCGAAGGCGCAGATGCCCGCGACGACGATGCCCGCCAGCACGCCGAGCCACACACTGCCCGTCGCAAGGCTGATGGAATAAGTCAGGTAGGCGCCGATCGAGTAGTAAAGCAGCTGATCGAGACTGATGATCCGCATCAGGCCGAAGCACAGCGACAGCCCGATAGCCATCAGGAAGAAGATGCTGCCGATGCTCAATCCGAAGATGATTCCGGAAGCGAGGAGTTGCGCGTCGATCATGGGGCAATGGCTCCGCTATCTTCGTCCGCTATCTTCGTTTCGCCACCGGTTTCTGATCCGCAGCGCCGCCTTCTTCAACAGCGGTTCCAGGGTCCCCCAAATGCCCTTTTCCCCGGCGAGCATGATGAACACCAGCAGGAAACCGATGAACAGCTCCCAGTTGCCGATCAGCCTGCTGATCAGGTCTTTCATGCCGGTATAGGCGATCGAGCCGACGATCGGCCCGTAGAGCGTGCCGACGCCGCCGAGTATCGTGACCACGACCGGATCGGCGACGCGGGCCGGGCTGGTCATCTCCGGGCTGACGAAGCCGAGATAGATGGCGTACATCGAGCCGGCGAGCGCGGTCGTGGTGTTGGCGATCACGAAGGCGAGCAGCCGGATGCTGAAGTTGCTGTACCCGAGAAACGCCAGCTTGTCCTCGTTGACCTTGGTCGCGAGGCAGCAGGCGCCGAAGATCGTATCGTCCAGGTACTTGTAGAACGCCCAAAGCGCGAGCGCCACGACGAAGGCGAAGACGAAGAACTGGCCCGGCCGCGTGATGTCGAGCAGGGGCGTGGGCGACATGGTGGTCAGGAACCACAGGCCGTTGTCGCCGTGGGTGATGGGCGCCAGCACTTTCTGCATCAGATAGAACACGATCACCGCCAGCGCGAGGTTCACCAGCGCGAAATAGTCGCTGCGCAACCTCACGAACAGAGGGCCGACCGCGAGCGAGACGGCGACGCCGGCGGCGATCCCCATGAGGATGCCGACGTACGGATTGGTGCCGAAATAGTAGAGATAGAACGCAGTGGCGTAGGCGCCGGCCGCGAGGTATGCCGGCTGTCCGAACGATATGAAGCCGACGCGTCCCAGCAGGAAATTGCAACCCAAGGTATAGATGGAAAAGATCAGGACCTCGATGATGAAGGGCAGCGGCAGGAATATCCTGAGCACGCCCACCAGCGCGAACGCGAGCACAAGGCCCCACCACCAGGTAAGCGGTTTCATCATGGCTGCGCTCGAATCGGTCACAGGTACCTCTCGAAAACCTCGATCCGGATCGATTCCCTGTCCGCGAGCCGCGCGGCGATGCGTCCCTCCTTCAGGGCATAGACCTTGTCGGCGATGGCGCATACGAGCGGCAGGTTTTGTTCGACGATCACCAGAGCGGCCTTCTTGCTCAATTCGCGGAAAACGTCCCGCAAATGGGCGACGATGCTCGGCGCCAGTCCCTCGGTCGGTTCATCGACGAGCAGCAGCCTCGGCTTGCCCAATAGGGCCCGCGCGATCATCAGCATCTGGCGTTCGCCGCCGCTCAAGTAGCCGCCCTTGCGGTCCATCAGCTCCTTCAGCTTCGGAAAATAGTCGGTGACCCGGTCCCAGTCGTAGTCCTGGGTCGCGTAGCTGCCCAGCTCCAGGTTTTCCCGGACGGTGAGATCGGAAAACACTTTCTTGTCCTGGGGAACGTACTTGATGCCCATCCTGGCGATGTCGTAGGGCGCACGGCCGATCAGACTGGTGCCGTCGGAGGCGACCGACCCCGAGGTCGGTTTCAGGAACCCGGCGATGCTCTTGAGCAGCGTGGTCTTGCCGGCTCCGTTGCGTCCCACGCAGGCGACGATCTGCCTCGCCGCCACATCGAGGCCGATGTCGAACAGGACCTTGGATTCTCCGTAGGCAACGGAGAGGCCGTGGACCGCCAGTATCGCTTCGCCGTTCGTCATGCCGCGGCGCTCCTCGCTTCGCCCGCGCTGCCGTCGATCTGCCAGTAGCTTCTTCGCACTTCCGGATGGCGAAGAACCTTGTCGGGCTCCCCGTCGGCGATGATCCTGCCCTCGTGCATGACGGTGAGCCTCTGCACGAAGTCCTTCACGTGCGAGACCTTGTGCTCCACGATCAGGATCGTCTGCTTGCCCACGCGACTGCGCAGCACGTCGAGCACGGCCTTGATCTCGGATTCGGACAGGCCCGCCAGCGGCTCGTCGAGCAGCAGCACCTTGGGCTCCGCGAGGACCGCCATCGCGATCTCCAGGCGCCGTTTTTCCCCGAGGCTCAGATGGGTCGCCTGCCGGTCGAGCACGTGCCGAAGGCCGAAGGTCTCGACAATCGCGGCGATTCTCTCGTCGTTGCGATGCCGCTTGCGGGTGTTGATGAGCAGGCGCAGCAACGACGATTTCCGGTGCGCCCGGAAAAAGGCGAGCACCAGGTTGTCGGCCACGCTCAGGTTCTCGAACGTGGAGGTCAGCTGGAAGGTGCGCATCATTCCGCGGGCGACGCGTTCCTGCGGCGTCGTGCGGGTGATGTCCCTGCCCTCGTAGTGGATCGTGCCCTCGTCGGGCGGGAAGTATCCCGTGAGGAGATTGAACAGGGTGGTTTTCCCGGAGCCGTTGGAGCCGATGATGCCGGCCACCTCGTTTTCGCGCAGAGCGTAGTCGAGGCGGTCGACGGCAACCAGCGCGCCGAAGCGTTTCGTGAGGCCTTTGGCCCGGATGATTTCCACGCCCGCGGCTGTGCTCACGATTCGCCCCGATCGCCTGTCCCCTCCCGGTGAGCGCTGAAGCCGTGCACCGGGGCGGAGACAGCCGTCGTCTGCTTCGGGAAAGAGGCGCTAGTAGCCGAGAGAACTCAAGGTCGGCATGACCGCCTCGCCGCCCTGGGAGCCGATGACGGTGAACAGATCCCACTCGTGCTTCCGCTCCCCGGGCCCCTTTCCCTTCACCAGGAAGGCAGCGTGCTTGTATACAGCGGCATGGTCCTGGCGCCATGTCGCCGGGCCCTTGACGGAGGTGAAGGCGCCCTGGTTCGCCATCAGGACCGCGGACACTTTCGCGGGATCGAATGATTGGGCTGCCTCGAAGCCCCTGAACATTTCCATGTAGGCTACATAGGCGATGGTCGCAT
>JBGPLD010000022.1:0-9124 GCA_041486325.1 Gammaproteobacteria bacterium | reverse complement strand
TCGTGCATGAAGATACTCACGTTCAGCACGCTCTATCCCCACGCCGCCCGCCCGAGCCATGGAATCTTCGTCGAAACCCGGCTGCGGCACCTGCTTGCAAGCGGTAAGGTAGAGTCGAAGGTAGTGGCGCCGGTGCCGTGGTTTCCCTCGAGCAACCCGCTGTTCGGGGAATACGCGGTCTTTGCAAAGACGCCGCAAGAGGAGCGGCGCTACGGCATTGACGTTATGCATCCGCGTTACGTCACCGTGCCCAAGCTCGGCATGAGCATGGCCCCGTTTCTGTTGGCGGCTGGAGCTCAATCCTCGGTAAAGAGCATCATCCGGCGCGGGTACGACTTCGAACTCATCGATGCGCATTATTTTTATCCAGACGGTGTCGCCGCAGCGATGATGGGACAGAAGCTGAACGTGCCCGTTGTCATCACCGCCCGTGGTACGGATATCAACCTGCTGCCGCAGTTCGCCCTTCCCCGCAGGATGATCCTGTGGGCGGCCAGACGCGCGGCGGCGTTGGTGACGGTAAGCGCGGCGCTAAAAGCGGCGCTGATCCAACTGGGGGTCGACGCCGGCAAGATCTCCGTGCTGCGCAACGGAGTCGATACCCGGCTGTTTCATCCCGTCGATCGCGCGTCGCAACGCGCGCGCCTGGGGCTGACCGGGACCGTGTTGCTGATGGTCGGCAACCTCGTAGCGCCCAAAGGACACGACGTAGTGCTGAGGGCGCTTCGCGAGTTTTCAGGCGCGTGCCTGCTTATAATAGGAGAAGGACCCGAAGAACGGAATCTGAAAAGACTGGCTAGCGCGCTCGGGATACCGGATCGCGTCAGGTTCCTCGGGGCCATGCCGCAGGAACGGTTGACCGAGTATTACGGGGCGGCAGATGCGCTGGTGCTTGCTTCCAGCCGGGAAGGCTGGCCAAACGTGCTGCTGGAAGCGATGGCGTGCGGTACGCCGGTCGTATCGACAAGGGTGGGAGGCACACCGGAAATCGTCGCTGCTCCGGAAGCGGGCGTGCTCATAGACGAGCGATCCGCGCCCGGCATCGTGGAGGCGCTGCATCGATTGTTCCGGAATTGTCCGGACCGCGAATTGACGCGCCGTTACGCGGAGCGGTTCAGCTGGGATGAAACAACTCGTGGACAGCTGCAGTTGTTTGAAGGCGTGCTGGGAACAAGAGGTGGAGTTTGAAGATCCTGTACCATCATAGGACCCGTTCCAAGGACGGACAGCACGTACACATCTCGGAGTTGATCCATGCGCTGCGCAAGTTGGGCCATGAAGTGATGGTGGTAGCCCCCGCGGCCATGGAGCGGGCAAAATTCGGCGCCGATGCCGGTGCCGTCGCGATTCTGAAGCGTTTTTTCCCCCGTTTCGCATACGAGCTGATGGAGCTTGCATACTCGCTTATCGCTTACCATCGGTTGAGGCGGGCGGTGCTGATCTTCCGGCCTGACTGCCTGTATGAGCGTTACAACCTGTTTCTGCCCGCAGGCGTCTGGCTTAGGAAAAACTTCGGTTTGCCGATGCTGCTTGAGGTCAATGCGCCGCTATATGAAGAACGCAACAAGTATGAAGGCATATCTCTGCGGCGGCTGGCGGGCTGGTCCCAGCGCTATGTTTGGCGGGGCGCGGATTTCGTCCTTCCAGTGACGGCCGTGCTTGCGGACATGGTGCAGGCCGCGGGTGTGCCCAAAGAGCGGATTGCCGTAATACCGAACGGGATAGACCAGGAGCGATTCGGCAATAATTCCTTTTCGATCGAGGATGCCAAGTCCAAGCTTGGCCTGAGCCACCGTCTGGTGCTCGGCTTCACCGGCTTCATTCGGGAGTGGCATGGCCTGGACCGGGTCGTCGATTTGATCGCAGACCGTGCTGATGGCGCTGGGCTGCATTTGCTGATTGTAGGAGATGGCCCGGCGCGGGAATCGTTGCAGGCGCGGGCGAGACACCGCGGAATCGCGGATCGCGTCACCGTAACCGGCATCGTCGATCGCGACCAGATACCCGATTACGTTGCTGCGTTCGACATCGCGCTGCAGCCTTCGGTCGTCCCGTACGCGTCACCGTTGAAGCTGTTCGAGTATCTTGCAATGGGGCGGGCGATCGTGGCGCCCGCGTCGCCGAATATCACAGAAGTGCTCACCGACGGGGAGAACGCGGTATTGTTCGATCCGGACCGGGCTGACGGGCTGTTGCGCGCCATTGAAAGGCTTTGCAATGATGGCGAGCTGCGCCGGCGAGTCGCTGACGGCGCAAGGAACACAATCGCGCTGCGAAAGCTCACTTGGGACCACAACGCGCGGCGCGTCGCCGAGTTGTTTGACCGGCTGTTGCGTCCTGGGCCGCGTGCGATTGCGCTCCGCGATACTGAACAAGCATGAGAGATCTCATTCTTGCCGTATTTTTGTTCGGGTCGGTTCCGTTTATTTTGTGGCGGCCCGCTGTCGGCGTATTCCTGTGGGTCTGGGTGAGCGTGATGAATCCGCATCGGATGGGCTGGGGTTTTGCCTACGATTATTCCTTTGCGCAGCTCATCGCCATCGCAACGCTGGTGGGGATGCTCTTTTCCAACGAGCCGAAACGCCTGCCGGTAACTCCGGTCACCGCGGTCCTGTTCATGCTGGTGCTGTGGATGAATGTCACCACTTTATTTGCCCTCGATTTCGACCAGGCCTTGCCGATGTGGGAGAAGGTGATGAAGATCCAGTTGATGGGTTTCGTCTCGCTGTACATCCTGCACAGCAAGCAGCATGTACAAGTGCTGATCTGGGTCGTGGCCGGGTCCGTCGCCTTCTTCGGCATCAAGGGCGGTCTCTTTACCCTGCAGGGAGGTGGAGAAGACCGGGTGTGGGGTCCTCCAGGATCGTTCATCGAGGAGAACAACGCGCTGGCGCTCGCGACCCTCATGACGATTCCTCTGTTGTACTTCCTGTTCCTGCAGATCACGAAACGCTGGATGCGTTGGGGCCTGCTCGCCGCCATGGTGCTCTGCGGTTTTTCGGCGCTGGGTTCGCACTCGCGCGGGGCTTTCCTCGCTATCACGGCAATTATCGGGTTTCTCTGGTGGAAGAGCCACCGCAAGCTCGTCACCGGTTTCGTGCTCGCCATGCTGGTACCGGTTGCAATCGGGTTCATGCCGGAAAAGTGGGAGGAACGGATGCTGTCGATTCAGAACTACGAACAGGATGCCTCCGCCATGGGCCGAATCAATGCCTGGAAGATGGCTGTCAATCTTGCGAATGACCGGCCCCTCGTCGGCGGCGGTTTCGAGATCTATAACGAGAGGGTGTTTGGCAGTTATGCTCCCGACCCAAGTGACGTCCATGCCGCGCACAGTATTTATTTCCAGATGCTGGGCGAGCACGGCTACGTGGGGCTCATGCTCTTCCTCTTGCTGTGGATCCTGGTGTGGCGCGATGCGTCGTGGATCATCAAGCATTCCCGAAGTCAGAGGGAACTACAATGGGCGCTCGATCTTGCCCGCATGACCCAGATGAGCCTGGTCGGCTACGCCGTCGGCGGCGCGTTCCTTAGCCTGGCCTACTACGATGTGCCGTACTACCTGCTGATTGCACTGGTCCTGACCCGCTTGCTGGTCGAAAAGGAAATCAAGGGCCTCGAGCAGAAGGAGGGTGCGCCGGTGAGGCTGCAGGTGAATATAGCCAAGGGCGGCGAGGAGAGAGCGGTCGCAAGAACCATAGTCGACCCGCAGATGAATCCTGACAAACGCGGATAAGATCCATTCCTCTCCGGCGCTCAGACCTGTTCCGCTCTCGTTCGAAAGGTGTTGTGAAATAGCCGCAGGACAAACTTGCCCGGTGTCCTGTCCCAAGGGGTAAATCGTGGCAGCTGAAACGGGTCGCTCGCGGCGTGCGCGACGCCCTGAGCCGTCGAAACCGCCGCCTCGAAGCCCAGCCTTTTGACCATGCCGACGTGCTCCTGGCGATAGTCGCGACCGGGCTTTCCGTTCGGATATGCAAACAGCGTAACGGGGTTCCCTGTGATCGCTTCGAGACGGAGTTTGCTGTCCCGAATCTCGCTGTCGGCGCGCTCCGAGTTGAGCTGCGTGAGAATGGGGTGCGTCACCGTGTGCGCCCCGATCTCCATGTCGCTCGCGCGCAGGTGCCGCACCTGCTCGGCCGTCATCATCAGATCGGATGGCAGCGAGCGGGACGTTTCCGCGGCAAGCTCTTCGATGCGCCTCTGCCGCTCCTCTAACGGCAGATACTTCAATGCTGCCAGCAATCTCTCGATCGCTTGGCGCCGCAAGCCAATGGTGGAGATGCTTAGCGTATCGAGCCCTATGCAGCGCGCATCGAGAGTGTCGCCCTGCGCTCTGCGTATGGTCTCAATCACGCTGTCGTTCCACATCCTGCCGCCGTCAATAAAGCTGGTGGCCAGAAAGAATGTCGCGGGCACTCCGCGCCGACGCAGTATGGGCAGAGCGACGGCGACGTTGTCCGCATAACCGTCGTCAAAAGTCACGCACGCCGAGCGCACCGGCAGCGCTCCGCCGCGCAATCTAGCAGCCGCTTCCCGCAGCGGCAGCACCGTGAACCAGCGGCCGAGCACCGCCAATTGCCAGTCGAACTCCCTCGCGCAGACCTGATCCGGTACAAGGGGATCGGGCTCGGCGATGACGCGGTGGTAGACCAGTATCGAAAGGCAGCGCGAAAGTGGGCCCATCACGAATGGGACTGAGTCGCGAACTCAAATAGAAATACCGGTATCGGCAGCACCCTTCTTGAGTCCAGGGGAGCGATTACGTCAACGCCCCGCGGGCGGTGCCGGGTCGTTCTTGCGCTTGCCCTTTGCTGCATCGAGCTCCGCCAGGCGCCGCGCCAGGGCCGTCGAGTTCGGCGCAACCGACAGGCCTTTTTCCAGCCATTCCCGCGCTTTTGCGAGTTGGCCGGTCTCCTTGTAATAATCGCTCATGGCAGCATAGGCTGGACCATAGCCGGCCTTGATCTTGATTGCGCGCTGAAACTCAAACATTCCGTCCGGCCCCCTATCCAGCCGAACCAGGCTCTCGCCCTTCTTGGTGAGGATTTCCGGCAGCAGTGCAAAATCCGGGGGCGCTCGTTCAATTACATAATCGAACTCTTTGATCGACTCATTCAAATTGTGCGTGCGATCCTGGCGGGTGTTAGATGAGAACGCCGCGCGATTGCTTGCCATCAACCCCCAACAGTAGTGGTGCATATGGTTGAATGTGGCGCCCATCGATGTCGTCCATCGTTCGATCTCCGCGCGGTTGTTGCCTCCGGGCACGTTGTCGCGAAAAACCTGCGTGTACTTGCAATACACCGGAAGCATATAGACCTGGCTCGACTCGTAGGTTTGCGGCTGCGCTTCGACGTGCATGGGCGCGAGCAGCGCGAGCGCGGCCGCGGCGAAGATCCCCCGGAATGAATTAGTCATGGAAATGCGCCGTTGAAACGCAAGTATCATTGTCAGCCGCTGCTACAGATGGTACTGGTGATTGACAGGGAACCATTTATACCACAAGGCGATGCTGCTTGAGCCACTGCTCGAGCAACGTACCCAAGGCCATGGTGCTGTAGTCAGCGCCTTGACATGGCGCTGCCGTAAAGTTGACAATTCCACGAACATAAAAACTTTCCAGGAATCGCTCCAGCCATGTTTCTTTCAGAAACGATTTTCTGCAGTCTTTCCCGGGGTTTGCCGCGCGATGCCCGGTTGGTCCAAGTGAGATGAATCCAATTTCATTCGGTCCAGGTAAGTGACCATGAGTCCCGAAGCGGCACCGGGTGGGGCGCTCCAAGGCGCCGATTTGATTGAGCTGTATTCGGTACCGATTCTCAAGGTTCGGTGGCCTGACAGCGCCGATTTGAACGTTCAGCTTCGGCAACTCATCCTGTCGAAAATGAATAGCTCGTCCGGGGTAGTGAAGACGAATCGCGGCGGCTGGCAATCAGACGCGGACCTGCACGCTTGGCCCGAGGATTGTGTACAAGTGTTGTTGTCGCGCATCTATGCTGTGATGCGGGAAATGGTCCGGCTTACGGTGCCGGATCCGGACGAACGCCACTTCGAGAATTGGAAGATCCAGGCCTGCTGGGCCAACGTGAATCGGCAGGGGCATTTCAACCGGTCCCACCATCATCTGGGCCCCCATTCTTTCTGGTCCGGAGTGTATTACGTTGATGTGGGCCAATTGGCGACAGACAGCAGCGTAAGCGGCAAGACCGTATTCGAGGACCGCAGCCAGATCGCGAAAGAAATAATTCGAAACCCCGATCCGTACTCACGGCAAATCCGCGTTTTGCCTGAAAACGGGCTGATGGTTCTGTTTCCGGCGAGCGTCCATCATTCCGTTGAAACCTACTCGGGCGAAGGGCTGCGGATAACCATAGCCTATAACATGTGGCACTCCGGATTTATCGTTCCGCTGTATGAGGGCATGGAGGAGCCTGATTGGTGGTGGGCCAACTTTCGCGGCATCATGATCCTGCCGGGCAAAATGCTGGAGAAACTTCGTGGTTTGACTCTAATTCCCCAGTCCCTGCTGGTACGACCACTCCCGCGCTGTGCCCGCTGGGCGCCTTGGCGCGACCATATTACGACGGCTATTAACCACGCTTTCGCTCTAGCTTCCGCGCGGGCGGATGAGAAGCGCGGGCGTAAAGGCCGCTGACTCGATACTCCGCGCGTCCCCGCCAGCCCCGGCGGACGCGCAACAAGTCAAGTGGGCCCACCAAGGTCCGCGGGCACTCGGTCCGCAGTGTGGTGCAGCTTGAACCACTGCTCGAGCATCATCAGTACCCAGACCATCGTTCCGTAGTAACCAGCGTGGCTTTCGACGTGCTTGGAGGTCAGCTCGTCTATGAATACCGGGCGAACTATGCCGCGCTTCTTCAGGTCGGCCAAGCTGTCGAGCGCAAGCTGCCGCAGCGGTCGGTGCGTCTGCAGCCACTGGCCAAAAGGCAGTCCGAAACCGTGTTTGGTCTTCGTGATGATCTCCTCGGGCAGAAAGCCGCGCAGTGACTCCTTGAAAAAATACCGGAGCCGGGTGCCCCTGAGCTTGAGGCGCGGCGGCAGAGTCGAGGAAAACGTCACTACGGCATCGTCGAGCAGCGGGAATCGGACGTCGACGCCGGCGAGTTCGCAGGCGCGCGTGACCTTGGGGAGATCGTTGTCCGCCAGCGTGAACCTCAAGTCCAGCGCAAGCATGCGATTTATTAGCGAGTGCGCTCGCGCGCTGTCATAGGCGCGATCCAGCATCATCCGGGGCTGTTGTGCGTCGACCGTGCCGAGGAATTCCGGGGTAAATATGTTGCCGGCGCCAAGACGCTCGAGGAGATTATAGTTGTCATATCGCGCGGGCATCGGCAGCGATGCGTTCCTGATGTAGCGTTGTACTTTCCCAACGATGCCGATTTCCGGCGGCAGGAATGCGACTGGTTCTATCAGCCCCCTGCGTAAGGCACGGGGCAGATCGCTGTAGAGCGAGTAAAGGTACTGCTTGGCATAGCGTTCGTTGCCGCCGAAAAGCTCGTCACCGCCGTCGCCGCCGAGCAACACGTTCACCCCGTCGTCCTTGGCGAGCTTCGCGCAGAAATAGGTGGGCACAGCCGAGGAATTGCCGAACGGCTGGTCGTGAACTTCGGCGATCCGCGGAATCGCACTTACCACGTCCGCGGGCGTGACGTAGTACTCGTGGTGCCGCGTGCCGAAATGGCGGGCGGCGATACGCGCGTAGCCCATCTCGTCGTAACCCTGCGCCTCGAACCCGATCGAATACGTACGCGCGGGCTTCCCCGTCACCTCGCCCAGGATACCCGCGAGGGTGGAACTATCGGTACCGCCGCTGAGGAACGTCCCAACCGTGCCGTCTTGCGCGGTTTCGCGGACGCCTTCGCGCAGCGCTGCAAGGAAGTCCCTCTTGAGGTCCGGCATCGGCCGCTTCTCGTTTTCGACGTAGCGCATTTCCCAGTAAGGGCGGGTTTCCAATTCGCCGTTACGCCAGATCAGCAAGGATCCCGGCAGCAGGCGATGGCGGCCGGCATGGATGGTATGGGGCCCGGGCACCATGTGAAAGTAAACGTAATCGTAAATTGCCTGCCGATCGATTCCAGCCCCACTCCCCGGAAAGGCCCTGATCGCGTCGAGCGTAGACCCGAACACGAGCCTGTCCGCGACGACGCAGTAACAGAGCGGGCGAATGCCCATGCGGTCGATCGCCAGCATCGCCTCGCCGCTGCGGCCGTCCAGGAGGGCGACGGCGCAGGCACCCGAGAGGACCGTGAGCACGTCGGTTCCCTTACTCCTGTAGCCCTGTGCAAGCGCGTGAGCGACGCCGTGGCGCTGCGCGAGCGCAGCGAGGTCCAAGTCGGCAAAGCGCGCATGGCCCCAAACCGCGACGAGTCGCTCGCCGTCCTGAAAGATATTGGCATTACCGCCCGCCGCCGCAACGGCTCCGAAATCGGTGGAGGCGCTGCGCACCGTGCTGCCGTCGAAGCGGTTGAGCGGCGCAGCCATTGCCGCGATTACCTGCGGGTCTACGAATCCGGCGCGCTCGCCGCGGAACCAACCGCACAATCCGCTCATGGCCTGGAACCGGTCCCAAGACAAGAACAGGTTAGCCGTTTTTTTACGCCGTTCAAACCAGCACCTCCACCGGAACCGGGTGGCTGAGAAATGCCGTTGGGCTCGCGGTGAGACCATAGGCACCCGACTGGAACACGGCGACAAGGTCGCCGACCTCCGCCTCTGCCATTTCCATGCCATCGGCGAGCAGATCGAGCGGTGTACATAGCGGGCCGACCACGCTCACGACTTCGCGCTTGCTGCCGGCTACGCGGTTACCCACCACTACAGGATAATTCTTCCTTATGACTTGGCCGAAATTGCCGGACGCCGCCAGATGGTGGTGCAGACCTCCGTCGGTAATCAGGAATACGTGGCCTCGTGAGATTTTGCGGTCGATGACGCGGCAGACATAAATGCCCGCTTCGCCGACCAGGTAGCGGCCCAGTTCGATCACGACCCTGGCTTGCGGCAGGCGTCGCTTCATCCCGTCCAGCAGCCGGGCGAGGTTGGCGCCGATCGCCGCGATGTCGAGCGGACGCTCGCCGGGAAAGTACGGGATGCCGAAGCCGCC
>JBGPLD010000021.1:0-9157 GCA_041486325.1 Gammaproteobacteria bacterium | reverse complement strand
CTTCGGCAGGCTCACGAGCGCCGGCTCGTACTTGAGCCCCTTGTGGTTCATCGCGATCCGCACCCGGAAGGCCGCCGAGGAGCGGAAGAAGGTGTAGAGCTTCATGAATGCCTCCCATAACAGTACTCATGCTGTTCGCGGGACGCCGCGCTATCCGAAACGCAGCTTCATCGCCAGTACCGCACCGGCCAGCAGCAAGGTCACCCCGTTGGCGACGATCAACGGCAGCGCGCCTATCATCAGCCCGTAGGCGAACCATAGCGCCACGCCGGCGGTGAATATAACGTACATCGGCAGCGAAATGTCGCGCGCCGAGCGCGTCTTCCATACCCGCCACACCTGCGGAATGAAAGCAATCGTGGTGAGCAGCCCCGCAAGCGTACCGATCTCTTCGGAATTCATGCCTTGCCCATGAGGTGTTTCTTGCGTTCCTCCTCGCGGCGCCTCAGTTCTTTTCGCTGGACTTTGCCGGTGGTGGTCATCGGCAGGCCGTCGATGAATTCGATCTCCTTCGGATACTCGTAGGGCGCGAGCTTGCCGCGCACGTGCTGCTGCAGCTCGGCCTCCAGCCCGGGCGACGCCTGATGTCCAGGGGCGAGCACGATGAAGGCCTTGACGACGTGGGTGCGCTCGGGATCGGGAATGCCGATCACCGCGGCGTTCGCGACCGCCGGATGCTTCACCAGACAGTTCTCGATCTCGGAGGGACCGATGCGGTAGCCCGCGCTCTTGAACATGTCGTCGGCGCGCCCCTGGTACCAGAAGTCGCCGTCCTCGTCGCACTTCGCAAGGTCTCCGGTGCGGCACCACTTGCCGGTATATTTCTTCTTCGTCGCTTCCGGATTCTTCCAGTACCCAAGAAAAAATACCGGGTCGCCTTCATCGTACGCCGCCACTTCTCCGAGCTCGCCGCTCGGGACTTCGTTGCCGTCATCGTCGATTGCGGCAACCCGGTGGCCGGGATACGGCCGGCCGATCGAGCCTGGCTTGGCCGGCCACAGCGTATGCGAATTGCCGACGATATAATTGATTTCCGTCTGCCCGAACATCTCGTTGACGGTGACCCCCAGCGCCTCGCGGCTCCAGGCAAAGACCGTTTCGCCCACCGACTCGCCCGCGCTCATGATCGAGCGCAACTGCAGATCGTAGCTCTGGCGCGGCCGGGGCACGGTCTTCATCATCATCTTCAGCGCAGTGGGAAAGAGAAAGGTGTTGCGCACGCCGTATTTCTGCATCAGCCAGAATGCCTTTTCCGGGTCGAAGCGACCGCGGTAACCGAGCAGCGGATAGCCGTGGTACATCGCCGGCAGGAGCGCGTCCATCAGTCCGCCGGTCCAGGCCCAGTCGGCCGGCGACCAGAACAGGTCGCCGGTCTGCGGGAACACGTCGTGCGAATATGAAAATCCCGGCAGGTTGCCGAGCAGCACGCGCTGCGGCATGAGCGCGCCCTTGGGCGGACCGGTCGTGCCGCTGGTATAGATGAGCAGGGCTGGATCGGAGGCCGAGGTATCGACCGGGCTGAATTTCCTCGAAGCTTTCTCGAGAAGCGCTTCCCAGGACTGCGTCCAGGATTCGCGCGCTCCGGCAACGCCGATCACGTGCTTCAGGTGCGGCAGCCGCTCGCGCGCCTGCGCGAGATTCGGAAGCGAGGCCGGATCGACGAGTGCCGCGACCGCCCCGCCGTCGTGCAGGCGGTATTCAAGCGCGTCCGGACCGAAGAGCACGGAAAGCGGCATCGCCACCGCGCCCATCTGGTAGCAGGCGATATGCGCGATCGCGGTCTCGGGGCGCTGCGGCAGCACGATGCCGACGCGATCGCCGCGCTTCACGCCCAGGGCGGAAAGCGCGTTCGAGAGGCGATTCGCCTGCTGCTGAAGGTCCCAGAAAGTGTGCGACGCGCTCGCCCCAGCCTCGTCTTCCCAGTAGAGCGCAAAGCGGTAGCGGTCATGCGCGTGCCTGCCGCAGCAGGCCGCGCCCATGTTGAACCGCGGCGGCACTTCCCACTTGAAGCTTTCGCAGGCTTCGCGATAGCGGTCCCGCATGGTCCGGCCGAAAGAGGCGGCCGCGGCGCGGCTACTGCAGTTGCTTGAGCTGCCGGTCCACGAATCCGGCTAGCTCGGGCGAGAGATTGCCGGCCGTCCTGGCGCGTCTGAACGCATCCAGCGCCTCATCGCCGCCGGTCGTGGCCTGAAACGAGATGCCCAGGCCGACCCACCAGGCGCCAGCCGAAGGGGACAGCTTGAGCGCCATCTGGTATTCCTCGATCGCTTCCGTGTGCCGGTCCAGACGCTGATAAAGCGCCGCGGCGAAGGCATGATAGGCGGCGTTGCCGCCGGCACTCGCGGCGTGCTTGCGCAGCAGCTCGAGGGCCCCGGGAATGTCGCCGCGGTTGACCGTGATCCGGGCGAGCAGCATCGCATAGCCGCTGTTGGCCGGATTCAGCGCGAGGCCCTCCTTGAGAATATCAGCGGCTTCGTCGACGCGCTTTGCCTCGAGCAGCAGCGCGACCAGAGTCTGGCGCACGTCCTCGTAAGCCGGATCGATCTGCAGCGCGCCGCGCAATCCGTCCATGCCCTCGGCGATTCGGCCCTGGCCCACCAGATTCACCGCGCGCCTGAATTCGCTGTCGGCGCGCTCACGCGACGTGGTATTCACGCGCCTCTCTATTTTTCCGGAATCGGGCGCGGCCATTTCACCGACTTGCGGCGACACTGTCGCCGGGCTGGGCGGAGGGATGAACTTCGCGGTCGCAACTTTCGGCGGCCGCTTCGGCTCGGCCTTGGCGGAAGATTGCGCGCGGCTTCCGGTAGCGGGCGCGGACGAATCGGTCGCCGGGCGCCGCGCGCGGGACTTGGCTGGTTCCGGGCGCGGCTGCTCTCGCGCGCTGTCTGCAGCCGGAACCTGGACCTTCGGTGGTTCGGCTGCCGGCGCGGGCGCCGGCAGTTGTGGGACGGACGGCGCTGCGCCGACGGCAGGGCGCGGCGAGGAACTGGCAAGTTCGGTGACACCGGAATTCTGCGCAGGCGGCCACATCTGCCAGCCGATCAGTGCGCCCGCGACGAGCAGGATGCCGCCCGTCGCCCACCAGAAAAGCGGCGAAATAAGCCTTCCGGACGCAACCGGGCGCACCTGCTGCGCGAGCTTCGTGGCCTGCCCGGTCGAGCGCGCGGCAAGTCCGCCTCGCGGCGCATGCCGCTTGTCGAGCTCACGCAGCATCTTGTTGATCAGGCTCATCGCAGGATCATCCAGCCGACGCTGGAGAAAGCCATGCAACCGAGCGCGAGCCACACCCAGGCGCCCGCCCATGCAAACGAAGCCGGCGTATCGGCGGCGGCGGCGCGCGCCTGCTGCGCGGTCACACGGCGCGTGCCCTCTCCGTACGCCAGCATCATGCACTTGTTGGCAAGAATGTTGACCAGTCGCGGCAGGCCGTGACTGGACCGGAATATCGCCCTGACCGCCGCGGGCGCGAACACGCCGTCGCCGGAGTAGCCGGCGATCGCGAGCCGGTGCGCGAGGTAATGCTCGGTTTCTTCGCGCGTCAGGGTTCCCAGGTGGTGCTGGAAGGTGATCCGCTGGCGAAGCTGGCGCACCGATTCATGCGCCAGCCTTTTGTCGAGCTCGGGCTGGCCGAACAGGATGACCTGCACGAGCTTGCGCTTTTCGGTTTCCAGGTTCGTGAGCAGGCGCAGAGTCTCGAGGGACTCGAGCGGCATCGCCTGGGTTTCGTCGAGGCACACGACGACGCGCTTGTTCTGCCGGGCGAATTCGAGGAGCGCCAGATTGAGCGCCTTGAGCAGATGATGCTGGTCAAGGCTCGCGTTCAGCTTCACGCCCATTTCTTCGGCAAGCGCGAGCAGCAGCGTTCTGGGCTCGAGATTCGGATTCGGGATATAGGCGCTGACCCAGGCGTCGTCGAGGGTGTCGAGGAGCTTGCGGCAAAGCAGCGTCTTGCCGGTGCCGACTTCGCCGGTGATCTTGATGAATCCCTCGCCGTTGGCGACTGCAATCAGCAGCGTGTTCAATGCCTCCTGGATGCTGGAGCAGGCGTAGAAAAAGCTGGTATCGGGGGTGATCCCGAAGGGCGCCTCGCGCAATGCAAAATGCCGGAGATAGACCATGGGTCACTTCCGGCCCGGCGGCGCCGACGAGTCGCCCATGTTGACGATTCGATCGCGCGTTTCCCGGATATCTTCCGACCAGTCGCTGTCAGTCTGGATCACGGTCGCCTTGATGAGTATCACCAGTTCCTTCTTTACAACCACCCTCAATTCGCTGTTGAACAGCGTGCCGACGACAGGCATATCCTTGAGTCCTGGGATTCCGGACCGGTTGTCCAGCGTATCGAGCTTCATCAGGCCGCCGATCGCGACGATGTTTCCGTCGCGAACGCGCACGACGCTGTCGGTTTCGCTGACCGTGCTGCGCGCCAGCGGCAGCGTGATCTCCCCGCCGAAAGTGGTGCCGAGGTTCACGTTCTTGTTGTCCTGCAGCACGTTGCTCACCGAGGGGTGGATGTGAAGAATCAGGACCGAATCGTTGTCGATCTGGGGCGTGATGTCCAGGGCCACTCCGGAAAAGAAGGGCCGAAGGGTCAGCGTCGGGAACGTCGTGGTCCCTCCGGTCACCACCGTTCCCGCCGACGTGCTCGTACCGCCCGAAATGTTGGTAATGAAGAATTCATCGGTGCCGACCTTGAGAATCGCCTTCTGGTTGTTCAGCGTCGCGATCCTGGGGCTCGAGAGCACCTGCACCCCGCCCTGCGATTCCAGAAACTGCAGCAGCGCGGCAAAATTTTTCGTCTGGAACGCAAGCCCCAGCAGCGCGCCTCCGGGAACGCCGGGGAGCAGGGCGCCGGTGCTGGTGCTCAGGGTGCCGGAGCTCGCCGTGGCCGCGACGGACGCCGTGCCTGGCTGCGTATTGACGGTAAGCGCCGGACTGGTAAGCGTTCCCGGGGTGGGCAAGGTCACGCCCGGGTTGATCAGCGAGCCGGCCGCGCGCCCCGTGTTCGAGAACAGCGCCCAGTTGATCCCCGCCTGGTACTGCTGCGCCAGGGTCACTTCCACGATCTTCGCCTCCAGCATGACCTGGCGTTCCACCGAAAGCCGGATTTCCTTCAAGTAGCTGTCCACCTGGCGCAGCTCGAGGGGCATGGCGCGAACGACGATGACCCCGGCCTGCGGATTGACCACCACGCTGCGCCCGCCGACCGTGCCCACGATCTGCGTCAGCGTCTGGCGCAGATCTTCCCAGAAATCGCTGCGTACCGTGGTTTGAATGCGGCTGCTGTCCTGCGGAGCAGCGGCAGACAGAGCTCCGCCGGCGACGGGAGCAGCGCCCACCACGCCGGGCACGCCCGTGCTGGGAGTATCGGAAACCGAGCCCGAAGTCACGCGGATGTCGCTGCGGCCGAGTCGCTGCCCAATCAGGTAATTGACGCGAAATGCGCGTGACTGCATCGACGCCGGCTGGACGAATATTCGCGTTCCCTCGATTCGATACTCGTAGCCGAAAAGCTCCCTGATCGAGTCCATCGCCTCGCGCACTGTCGCATCCTTCAGCATCAGCGTCACGTTGCCGCTCACCTCGGGGTGCAGGAGCATGCTGTAACGCGTGCCGGACACGATCGACATGAAGACCTGCGCGGCGGGCGCATTGTTGACGGAAATATCGAAACGAGGCTCGATCGACCTGACGCCTGTCCCGGGCAGATCCGCCTTCAGCGGCGGCAGCAGCGCCTCCTGCACCTGCGCGCTGTCCGGCGCCGGAGGCTGATGCGAGGCAGCCTTCTCAAGCTCGTCGACAATGCTCTGGTTGACCTTCGTCGGCCTGACCGGCGAGCACCCAGCGGCCAGCACGGCAATTCCCAGGGCAGCTGCGAAAATTCGAGCGCGGTTCATCGTGAATCGTCCTCCTGGCCTGATTCCGGATCGCCCGAAAATACCGGCGCCGGCTTCGTCCCGTCTTTACCCACGTCGGGTAGCAGCTTCATCACCGAAATGCCGTCGCCCCGGCGAAGCTTGACGGAATCGATGTCGATGGCGATAACACGCGCGCCACCGACCTGGTCTCCTATCCTGACCATGCGTCCGTCGATCAATGCAAGCCTCCTGACCGGGGAGAGCAGGATCGACTGCAGCGCAGGGCCGGTCGCGCCACGGCCCGAGGCAGATACGGCCGCGCCGTACGCATAGGGCGGCACGGTGGGATCGCCCAGCACCTGAGCAGCCGTCGCAGTCGCTACGCACAAGAGAATCAGTCCCCCGGTCGCGAATGCCATCCGATCGCTCATACCGTCATCCATGCGCTGTCGAAGCTGATCGTGTACACCGTGAGTTTCAGCGTCGCGCTCGGAAAATCCGTCACCGTGAGCTCGAGTCGTTCCCAATATATTTTTTCGGCAAGCCCCTCGATGTCCTGGACGTAGCGCAGCAAATCCAGATAACCGCCGCGCACCGACAACTCAAGCCCGTGCCTGTAAATTCCCCGCGGCGCTTCGGCTCCGGGCTTGACCAGGACGGCCGTCGCCGGGGATTTACCCGCGGCGTCCGGCTTGCCGGGTTGCCGGTAGGCGGGGCCCACTTCGAAGACGCCTCGCGGAGTCGTCTTCAGTTCCACCAGTTCGAGGCGCGGGTTCCTGGACAGCAGCCGCTCCAGCACTTTCGACATTTCGTCGGCGGCCACAAGCAGTTCGGATTGCTCCCGGATCGCGACTTGCACTTGCAGGAGCTTGCTCTGCATTTCCTCGAAGCGGCGGCGATTCGCCGCATCGGGATCCTGGCCCTGCTTCAATTTGATCGCGGTGACCTGGGCGAGCAGAGAATCGGCTTCCTGGCGCTTCTGGGCGATCTCCAGCACAGTCTGCTTTTGCCTGGCCGCCGCCGGCGCGACGACCAGCGCGTCGATTATCGTGTACAGCAGCGCCGCGCATGCGATCGATACAAGCACCTGCTCCCTGACGCGGAGCTTGTCGAAGCGTTCTCGGACTGCCTGCCAGCGTCGGCGCATGGCGTTCATCCCCCGGGCTGATTGCGCACGCCGCTACCCATCGAGAATTCCACGAATCGCCAACGCTGCGCCGGCGCGCCGGACGCCGTGCCGGTCCCTGCGGATTCTTCGGACGCAGCCGGGCGCTTCCGGATCTCCATTTCTTTCCTCTCCATCCGGAGATCGCCGATCGGCCTTCCCCGAAGCACCTCCTCGCGGCTCAGCCGCCGGATATACCCGGGCAGGATTTCCGGGCGAGCCACGCCGCCCCGGATCGTGAATTCCCCACCGCCCGCGGCAACCGTGAGGCCCGTAATCCAGACCCCCGCGGTCCTCTGGCGCGCAAGCGCGACCATGTAGTCGGAATATCCCTTGGTATTCCCGAGGCCCCCGCCCTTCAGGCGTTCCAGCAGCGCCTGCCGAAGTCTGAGCTCGACCTCAGCCTGTTCGATTGATTGCTCCAGCGCCTGACTCTTTGCCCGGAGCGAAGCCGGTCCGAATTTCACCACCTGGTCCTGGATATCTTTCAGGCGCGCGTTCGTCTGGTCCAGCACAAGCCCTTCCTGCCACACTTGATAAGCCAGATACGCGCCGCGGCTCAGCATCGCGAAGGCAAGAATGCCCAGCGTGATCGCCAGCCGGGACGCGCTCAGGAGTACGCGCGGAGGCCGCAGCGACGGGCTGAAGAGATTGATCTGCTGGCTCATTGCACCGCCGCTTCGCTTCTGAGCGCGCAACCGAACAGATGGAAGAAGCGCCACTGATCCCGCCTCTCGGGCAGCATGCCGGGGGCAAAATCGAGAACATCCTCGAGGGCCGGTTCCTCAACGGGCAGGGCAAGATTCGCCCGCAGGAAGGCGGCCAGCCCAGTATCCTCGGGCTCGGGCCCCACCATGATCTTCGTGAGAGGAATGAAGCTGAATTGCCGTTCGAAATTGTCGATTGTGCGCTGGAGCTCGAGGAGAACGCGGTTGAAAACCTCTTCGCGGCCCGCGCCGTCGGCATCGGCATCGGCATCGGCATCAACAACTCCCACGGAAAGGATCTGGAGCGGTTCGTCCTTTGTGGCCCCGCCGCGGCGATCCGGCACCGCGTGCTGGGCGAGAATATTCTCGTTTTTTCGTCGCAGGCGGCGCGAATGGTACAGCTCGCCGTTGAAGCTGATCGTCAGCAGGCCGCCGGAATCATCGTAATACAGCCAGACAATCCCGCGGCGCTCTTCCTCGTAGAGCGCCGCGATGTTGCGTTGGGCCGTCTCCGGAACGTCGATCACCGACAAAGGAAAACTTGCCTCGTCGAATTTCGCTACCCTGCGCTTCAGGGCCTCGGCTTTCGCGACGACCGCGAACATCGACTGGGTCCGGAAAGCCGCGCCGTCGGGTCCGGGAATGGCGAGCAGATCGAATACGGCTTCCTCAACCGGATAGCCCACGATATCCTTGAGGCGCCACTTCATGGCGGATTTGAGCTCCTGCTCCGGGACGTCGGGAGAATCGACCGTCACAAACTGGTACTCCCCCGCATCGAGCAGCGTCGCGCTGGTGCGGAAACCGCGCAGACGAAATCCCTTGAGCACCGCCGAAAGCGATTTCGCGTCTCCGCCCGTGCGCTCCTCCCCGTAGGAAACGACCTGAGGTCTTCCGGCCGCTGCCGGCCGCGCAACGGCAAAACGCGAGCTGCTGTCGTCGGTGACCACGACCGCGCAACCGTTTGCATTCTTCCGAAAATTAAGGAAATTCAGCACCCCGCCCCATTCCCTTCTTAGTTAACATCGTTAAGATAATCTACTAACCTATTGTAGTCAATGACTTTTCTATTTCTAGCGCTGCCCTCCCGGAATTCCGTCATCGGCGACGGCTGAATATCCGCCGTTTCCGGACAAATAGCGCACGTAATCATTGGCTTCCCGCGCATTTCTGGGGGGTGGCGAGGGCAGAACTTCCTTGAGAATCAAGCAGGGTCCCGCGGCACGGCGCGGCGCCGCGGGCAGGAGAATTCGCGAAAGGGCCGGCGTGCGAAACGCCAATCCGGCCCGGACTGTCAAAAATTTTCGCGGTTATAGCTGAATCTGTTCCGGGTAACGCCGAAATTGACGGTGCCGACCGGGTCCGTGTCGTAGTTGGCGCTGCACGTGCCCTGAACTTCAAGATGCGCAAGTCCCGCACCGGTG
>JBGPLD010000020.1:0-9353 GCA_041486325.1 Gammaproteobacteria bacterium | reverse complement strand
GATATCGCAGTGTTTCGCGAGGGCGCCATCCGGCACACGGCCGTCGTGCCAATAGCCGGAGACCAGATCACCAACGATGTCGCGATGGCGCTGCGAACTCCGACTGCCGAGGCGGAAGAGCTGAAGATCCACCACGGGTGTGCGCTCCGGCAGCTCGCCGAAGCCGGCCAGATGATCGAGGTGCCCGGCGTCGGCGATCGTCCTCCGCGGCAGCTTTCGCGCCAGACGCTCGCGGAGGTCATAGAGCCGCGCGTCGAGGAGCTCTATTCCCTGATTCAGCAGGTGCTGCGCGATTCCGGCTACCAGGAATTGCTGTCCTCGGGGATCGTGCTCACGGGCGGCTCCTCGGTAATGCAGGGAATGGTCGAGCTGGGCGAGGAGATTTTTCATATGCCTGTGCGGCTCGGCATTCCCCGCTACTCCGGAGGTCTGTCGGATGTGGTCCGCAGCCCCCGCTACGCGACCGCGGTGGGCCTGTTGCTTGAAGGCGTCGTACAGACACGGCGCGGGCTCAATGCGCGGCAGGGCGGATCGTTCAAGCAGGTTCTAGGAAGGATGCGTGAATGGTTTCAACACAATTTTTAGCGGCAATCGTCAGGCACGTGTATTTCTTTTTCATCCCGGAAGGAGGCAAAAATGTTTGAAATCGTGGAAAACCCGAACAGCGGGACCGTAATCAAAGTCATCGGAGTAGGAGGCGCTGGCGGCAACGCCGTCGACCACATGATTCGAAACGGCGTGGCCGGCGTCGAGTTCATGGCCGCCAACACGGACGCGCAGGCGCTGTCGCGCGGCCTGGCGAAGCTTCAGCTTCAGCTCGGATCGACCGGACTCGGAGCGGGCGCCAAACCCGAGGCGGGCCGCGCTGCGGCCCTTGAGGCGCGCGACGAGATCGCCGACGCGCTGCGGGGCGCACACATGGCGTTCATTACCGGCGGCATGGGTGGCGGCACCGGTACGGGCGCCGCGCCGGTGGTGGCCGAAATCGCGAAAGAGCTCGGACTTCTTACCGTCGCGGTGGTCACCAAGCCGTTCTCCTTCGAAGGCGCAAAGCGCATGAGGGCTGCGGAGACCGGCATCGAGGAACTGTCGCAACACGTCGATTCGGTGATCGTCATCCTCAACGAGAAGCTCGAGGAAGTGCTCGGCGACGACGTGTCGATGGAAGAGGCCTTTTCCGCGGCCGACAGCGTGCTCAAGAACGCCGTCGCGGGCATCTCCGAAATCATCAACGTGCCCGGCCTGATCAACGTCGATTTCCAGGATGTACGTACGGTGATGGCGGAACAGGGCGTGGCGATGATGGGCTCGGCCGGAGCCTCGGGAGTTGACCGCGCGCGCATCGCCGCGGAGCAGGCCGTGGCCTGCCCGCTGCTCGAGGGAATCAATCTTTCGGGCGCGCGCGGAGTCGTGGTCAACATCACCGCCGACAAGTCGAGCCTGAAGCTGCGCGAAACCAAGGAGGTGATGAACACGATTCGTGGCTTTGCCGCGGAAGACGCAACCATTATTTTCGGCGCGGTCTACGACGAGGACATGGGAGATGAGTTGCGGGTCACGGTGGTGGCGACGGGGCTCGGCCAGCCGCAAGTTCAAATTGCGCGCCAGCACAAGCCGCAGCTGGTGGTGCATTCGAGGACCGGAACCGACAACATGCCGGGCCACGGCGTGGATTACCGCGCGCTCGACGAGATGCCGGCCGTGATTCGCAAGAACCGCGCGTCCACGATTGAAGCGCTGCAAAACAGCGGGGTGGACAAGTACGACATCCCGGCATTCCTGCGCAAGCAGGCGGACTGAACAACGGCAACGAAAGAGCTGGAGGAAACCATGAGCACAGCAAAACGGCCGGGCCTGCCTCGATACCTGCGCAAGCCGATCCTCGCAAAAGAAGTGATTCGACTACCTGCCAAGAGCGCGCCGGTGCTGATTCGCACCGTCGCCTTTCTGCCCGCTTATCAGCGAAGGCGGCTTCACTGAAGGGCTTCGGCCCTATGAGCGTGGGGCGGCTCACCGGAATTCCGGGCCGGAGAGCCTCCGCCCGTGCTAAAATCCCTCTTGTAAATCAAGCAGCAATGGCAGAATACTCCCAGAATGTTCCGACAGCGTACGCTGAAATCCGCAGTTCGCGCCACCGGCGTCGGCCTGCACACCGGCGAAAAGGTGGCAATGACTGTGCGCCCGGCGCAGATCAACAGCGGCATCGTCTTCCGACGCATCGATCTGCCGGTCCCGATCGATGTCCCCGCCGATGCTCTCAATGTGACCGATACGCGGCTCTGCAGCATGCTGGAGGCCAAGGGCGTCAGGGTCGCGACGGTTGAGCATCTGATGTCGGCTTTCGCCGGGCTCGGCATCGATAATGCCTATGTCGATCTCACCGGGTCCGAAGTGCCGATCATGGACGGCAGCGCCGCGCCGTTTGTGTTCCTGATCCAGTCGGCCGGAATTGAGCAGCAACCGGCACCCAAGCGCTTTTTCCGCATCAAACGCGTGGTCGAGGTGAAAGACGAGGACAAATGGGCGCGTTTCGAACCGTTTGACGGCTTCAAGCTCGAATTTTCGATCAAGTTCGATCATCCGGCGTTCGAGAAGACCGCGCAAATGGCGTGCGTCGACTTTGCCCACACCTCCTACGTCAAGGAAGTGGCACGAGCACGTACCTTCGGCTTCATGCAGGATGTCGAAGCGCTGCGCGACTCGGGCCTAGCGCTGGGCGGCAGCATGGAAAACGTTGTCGTAGTGGACGAGTACCGCGTGTTGAACGCAGAGGGTCTGCGCTACGGCGACGAATTCGTCAAGCACAAGCTGCTCGACGCGATCGGCGACCTCTATCTTGTCGGACACTCCCTGATCGGGGCGTTTTCAGCGCACAAATCCGGACATGCCCTGAACAACCGCTTGCTGCGGGAAACGCTCGCGACCAAGGACGCCTGGGAAATCGTGACTTTCGAGCGCGAGGAGGATGCCCCGGCGGCGCTCTTGCGGCTTTTCGCCGTGCCTGTTGCCTGACCCGGATTCCCCGGGGGACGCATCGTGCTCGTCCTTCGCATTGCCGCGATCCTCGCGGTACTTACCACTGCGGCCGGGGTGATCCTGTTCTTTCTTACGCGCGATCGGAAATACCTGCGCTTTTCCTTCCAAGTGTTCAAATACGCGCTGATCTTCGCGCTGCTCGTATTCGGTCTTTTGATCCTGGAACGTGTAATTGTGCTGGTTTAACCGGCGGTTACCTGCGTTTCCGGCGCGCCAGCCTGGCGATGGAATTTTTCAGTTCAGAATCAGGAAGTTGGGCAGAAAGCCGGGTCAGACTCTCGGCCGCTAGCAGACTCATTGTTGCTGATTTTTCAGGTACTTCCGGTGCCTGCCCTGGGGGTTGCACCTCCACCTCCATTGCGGTAACCTCGATCCCCCGGTTTGACAAATGGACGCGTAGAGCCGGGCGCAGTAGTTTTAGCTTGGCAGCGACCGCGCCGTTTTCGGCGAAAACAATAACTTTTCCCTGCCTGTAATTGGCGATCGAACAGGATCGCGCAATGGATTCTGGCAGTAGTTCCGCCAGGGTCATACGCAACTCGAGCAAGCGCTTTGCCTTGGGCATCAATGCTGGTATGCCTTCAGGATTACTGAAAAAAGCGCCTAGATTCTTTGGGTGCACGAAGTTTGTCCGCGACATAGGCACGATGTGCATATTATTCTGATTTCAAGCCGGCTGGCCAAGGGCCGGTCGTTGAGCCTGACCACAATTCACTTGGTGGCGGGCGCTTCGCTCATGGCGCTGCTTGGGTTCGCCGCGGCCTCGGCGCTGTTTCTGCTCACAGTACTGCACTCGGCGGAACTCAAGCTGCCGTTGCTTAATTCGCTGCTCGTTTCGGTGCAGGAACGGCAGAGCCGGAAGACAGAGACTTTCCTGCGCGAGAACCTCAACGCGATGGCCGTGAAGCTCGGCCAGATGCAGGCGCAACTCATGCGTCTGGATGCTCTCGGCGAACGCCTGACGGCCCTTGCCGGGCTCAAGCCGCAGGACTTCCGCTTCAATGAACCGCCCGGCCGCGGGGGCGCGGTGTCCAGTGTCCCGCCGCAGGGGCTCTCGATGGCGGAATTCAACCGGCAACTCGACCAGCTTTCCAGGCAGATGGAGACCCGCACCGATTACCTCGGAATCCTTGAATCGCAGCTGTTTGACGTTGCGGTGAAGAAGAAGCTCATGCCGACTATCCCGCCCGTCGAGGGGGGATGGAGTGCTTCCAGCTTCGGCTGGCGCCTCGACCCGTTTATCGGAATGCAAGCCATGCATGAAGGCGTCGATTTTGTCGTCGACGTCGGCACGCCGGTATTCGCGGCTGCCGGCGGCGTGGTGACGTTCGCCGAGCTCCACCCTCAGTACGGATATTATGTCGAGATCGACCACGGCAACGAATTCACCACGCGCTATGCGCATTGCTCGAAATTGGTCGTCAAGCAAGGCGACGTGGTGCAACGCGGGCGAAAGATTGCCGAAAGCGGCTCGACAGGCCGCGCCACCGGCCCGCATCTTCATTTTGAAGTCCGCTATAAAGGCGTGGCTCAGAACCCTACCCGATTCCTTCGGGCGTCCGCTCGCTAGCCGCGTTCCCCGCGCGTCGGGATTCGATTTAACTCGTACTGATCCAGCATGGTCCCCGCCTCACCCGGGCTGCCGGGGCGGGTCGCAACCGGCATGCTAAAATTTGAGCTTTTCCGCGCCACCGCATTCATTTTCCGATGATTTCCCGTGTTCTGAAAGCCGTATTTGGCAGTCGCAATGACCGGCTTCTCAAGCATTACGCCATATCGGTACGGGCAATCAATGCTTTCGAGCCATCGATAGCGGCGCTGTCCGACGGCGTGCTCGCAGCCAAGACACCTGAATTGAGGGAGCGCCTGGCAAAGCGCGTCGAGGGTGTGCCGGAAGAACAGCGGGACGCCGCGGAGAAGGCGTCGCTGGCAGAGCTTCTTCCGGAGGCCTTCGCGGTAGTGCGCGAAGCGGCGAAGCGCGTGCTCAACATGCGCCACTTCGATGTGCAGTTGATCGGCGGCATGGTTCTGCACGACGGAAAAATCGCCGAGATGCGCACCGGAGAGGGCAAGACGCTGGTGGCGACGCTTCCCGCATATCTGAACGCGCTCACCGGACGCGGCGTTCACATCGTAACGGTCAACGATTATCTGGCCAGCCGCGATGCCGAGTGGATGGGAAAGGTTTTCAAATTCCTGGGTCTCGCCGTCGGAGTGATCCTGACACAGATGCCCCACGCGGACAAGCAATCTGCCTACGCCGCCGACATCACCTACGGCACCAACAACGAGTTCGGATTCGATTACCTGCGCGACAACATGGCGATGCAGGTCGGCGACCGCTTTCAGCGCGGAATGAAATACGCCATCGTCGACGAGGTGGACTCCATCTTGATCGACGAGGCGCGCACGCCGCTCATCATTTCCGGCCAGGCGGAGGACCGCACGGAGATTTACCAGCGGATGAATGAGGTCGCACCATTGCTGAAGCGCCAGGAAAATGAAGGTGCCCCGGGCGATTTTCACGTAGACGAGAAAAACCACACGGTGCTGCTTTCCGAGGAAGGACACGAGCACGCGGAGAAGATGCTTGCGCGCGCGGGACTCCTGCCCGAAGGGCGCAGCCTGTATGAGCCTGCCTATGTCAATCTGATGCACCACCTCAACGCGGCGCTCAGGGCTCACCACCTGTTCTTTCGGGATCGCCATTATGTTGCCCAGGATGGCGAAGTGGTGATCGTCGACGAATTCACCGGGCGCCTCATGCCAGGGCGCCGCTGGTCGGACGGCCTGCACCAGGCGATCGAGGCGAAGGAAAACGTGTCGATCCAGAGCGAGAACCAGACGCTCGCCTCGATCACCTTTCAGAACTACTTTCGCATGTACCGCAAGCTCGCGGGCATGACGGGAACCGCCGATACCGAGGCCTACGAATTCCAGGAGATTTATGGCCTGGAAGTAGTCGTTATTCCCACCCACATGCCGATGGTGCGCACTGACCGGCACGACCAGGTGTTCCGTACCGCGGCGGAAAAGTACAAGGCGATCATCGGGGACATCCGCGGCTGCTACGAGCGCGACCAGCCGGTACTGGTGGGCACTACCTCGATAGAGAATTCGGAATTGCTCTCCCACATGCTGCAAAAGGAAGGATTGCCGCACCAGGTGCTGAACGCGAAGCAGCATGCGCGTGAAGCCGACATTGTGGCGCAGGCCGGGCGCCCGAAGGTCATGACCATCGCGACTAACATGGCCGGCCGCGGCACCGACATCGTGCTGGGCGGCAACGTGGAAAAGCAGGTTGATATTGTCCGCGGAACGGAAAACCTCGATCCGGCCGAGAAAAACCGCCGAATCGGCGAATTGCGCATTCAGTGGCAGTCCCTGCACGACGAGGTCATTGCCGCCGGAGGCCTGCACATCATCGGCACCGAGCGCCACGAGTCGCGCCGGATCGACAACCAGCTGCGCGGGCGCTCCGGCCGGCAGGGCGACCCCGGCTCCTCGAGATTCTACCTTTCGCTCGAGGACTCGCTGCTGCGGATTTTCGCGGGCGATCGGGTCAATGCCATCATGCAGCGCCTGGGCATGCCGGAGGGCGAGCCGATCGAGCACGGGCTGGTGACACGCTCGATCGAAAGCGCGCAGCGCAAGGTCGAGGCCCACAATTTCGACATCAGGAAGCAGCTGCTGGAATACGACAATGTCGCGAACGACCAGCGGCGCGAGATCTACAATCTGAGGAACAATATCCTCGAGTCGCAGGACGTTTCGGGCCAGGTCCGGGAGCTGCGGGAGGGTGTGATTGCCGACATCTTCCGCGCCTGCGTCCCCGAAGAAAGTGTCGAGGAGCAATGGGACATCTCAGGGCTGGAGAAGGCGTACGCCGCCGAGCTGCAGCTCGACCTGCCGGTCTCCAGGTGGCTCGAGGAGGATTCAAGCGCAGACGACAATGCACTGCTAAAGCGCGCGATCGAGGAGGCCGACGCCGCTTACCGCAGGAGGATGGGGAACGCTCCGGCCGATGCCGTGCACCAATTCGAGCGCCTGGTGTTGCTGTCGACGCTGGACAATCACTGGCGCGAGCACCTTGCCGCCCTCGACCACCTGCGCCAGGGGATACACCTGCGCGGTTACGCGCAGAAGAACCCGAAGCAGGAATATAAGCGGGAGGCGTTCGCGTTGTTCGGGATCCTGGTCGAGGCGGTCAAGCTGGAAGTCACACGCACATTGATGACGGTGGAACTTAAATCACGGGAACAGGTTGAGCAGGCGGAAAGAACCGCACCGGCTGTCGAAAACGTGCAGTACCAGCACGCCGGCTATGAAGAAGCGCTGGCCGGAGCCGGGGCGGACGCCGAACCGCCGTCCGCGTCGAAGTCCGTGCCGTTTGTCAGGCACACGGGCAAGGTCGGCCGCAATGATTCCTGCCCCTGCGGGTCCGGCAAGAAATACAAGCACTGCCACGGGAAATTGGCATGAGAGCTGCCGCCACCTGGGGCACAAAGCACACAGAGGACAGCGAGAGATTTTTTTGATATTCGGCGGCGGCGAACGGCAATTTTTGCTCTTTGATCTCTGCGCTCCCTGTGGATCAATATTTTTGATATGGCAGTTAACCTGAGCCCGCCTGACCCGGCGAGCCTGCATCCGGTTCGCGGAGTCAGGCTGGGCGTTGCCGAAGCGGGCATCCGCAAGCCTGGCCGCAAGGACCTGCTTGTAATGGCGCTTGCAGACGGGGCGCAGGTGGCAGGCGTATTCACGCAGAACCGCTTCAGTGCCGCCCCGGTTCAGCTGAGCCGGGAGCACCTTGCTTCGGGCAGGCCGGTAAGGGCGCTTCTGGTTAACACGGGAAACGCCAACGCCGGAACCGGAAAAGACGGGGTTGCCCGCGCGCATGCAACCTGCAGCGCAGCTGCCCGCCTGCTTGGCTGCGATGTCCGGGAAGTGCTGCCATTCTCGACCGGCGTGATCATGGAGCCGCTGCCGGTGGAGCGCATCGCGGCGGGACTGCCAGCCTGCTTCAGCGATTTGCGCGAAGAGAACTGGGCGCATGCGGCCGAATCGATCATGACCACCGATACCATTCCCAAAGCCTGCTCGCGGCGCGGGAATCTGGGAGGCCGCCCAGCGACAGTTACCGGAATCGCCAAGGGGGCGGGCATGATTCGCCCCGATATGGCGACCATGCTTGCGTTTATCGCAACCGACGCGCCGGTGGCCCCGTCGGCGCTGCAGCAGATCGTTGCCGGCGCCGCGGCGCGTTCGTTCAATCGCATCACCGTCGATGGAGATACCTCCACAAACGACGCCTTCATGCTGATCGCGACCGGCGCCGCCGGTGGCCCGCCGATAGACGGTGCCGGCCATCCGCAGTACGCTGTCTTGCGCGACATGGTGTCCGACGTGTCGCAGTGGCTTGCGCAGGCAATTGTGCGCGACGGTGAAGGCGCGACCAAGTTCATCACGGTACGAGTGGAAAAGGGCAGGGACGAGGCGGAGGCCGGGAAGGTCGCCTACGCGATAGCGCATTCACCGTTGGTAAAAACCGCTTTTTTCGCCTCCGATCCGAATTTGGGGCGGCTGCTTGCCGCCATAGGGTATGCGGGCGTTTCAGATCTCGACGTCGGCCGCGTCGAACTGTATCTTGACGACGTTTTGGTGGCCAGAGAGGGTGGCCGCGCACCGGGCTACAGCGAGGATGATGGACAGCGCGTGATGAAGCAGAGCGAGATCACGGTGCGCGTCGTGCTGAATCGCGGATCCGCGGCGACAACCGTCTGGACATGCGATCTGTCGCACGAATACGTTACCATCAACGCCGACTACCGGACTTAGAGGGGGGCGCAAGCCGGGACAGGTTCCCAGCCCCGCGCCGCCTCCGCTCTACTGAGACTCGACCATGTCTGAACTGGAACGGCTGATCAAGCGCGGCGAGGCGCTGCTTGAGCGCGCGGAAATGCTGTTTCCGCCGGCGCCTCGAGCAGTGGACTGGCAGGCGAGCATCGCCTTCCGCTGGCGCAAGACGTCTCTGCGCGGATTCATCCAGCCTGTCGTAAATCCGCACCGCATCCGTTTTTCAGATCTGCACTGCGTCGATCGGCAAAAAACAATGATCGAGCAGAACACGCGGCAGTTCGTAGAGGGACGCCCGGCCAACAACGCGCTTCTGACCGGTGCCCGCGGCACTGGCAAGTCGTCGATGGTCAAAGCGGTGCTGAACAAGTTTCACCGCCAGCGACTGCGGTTGATCGAAGTTGAAAAATACGACCTGATCGATCTGCCGGACATTGTTGATCATGTGGCGGGGCGGGCCG
>JBGPLD010000019.1:0-9368 GCA_041486325.1 Gammaproteobacteria bacterium | reverse complement strand
GGGCCGCTATCGCCAGTTCCACCAGATCGGCGCCGAGGCGCTGGGCTGGCCCGGCCCGGACATCGACGCGGAGATGCTGCTCATGTGCGCGCGGCTCTGGGACGACCTCGGACTCTCGGGCGTGCGGCTGGAACTCAACTGCCTTGGATCTGCGGATGAGCGCAGCGCCTATCGTGCCGCTCTGGTGGAGTACCTGAAGGCGCACGAGGCCGATCTTGACGAGGACTCGCGCCGGCGCCTCCATACCAATCCTCTGCGAGTGCTGGACAGCAAGAACCCGCAGATGCAGCAGATGATCGGCGCCGCGCCGCGTCTGCTGGACACGCTGGGTAAAGCCTCGCTTATGCACTTCGAGGGCGTGCAGGCGATCCTGAGGGACGCAGGCCGTCCGTTCAAGATCAACTCCCGGCTGGTGCGCGGGCTCGACTATTACAATCTGACCGTATTCGAATGGGTGAGCGACGCGCTTGGTGCGCAGGGAACGGTGTGTGCCGGTGGACGCTATGACGGGCTGTGCGAACAGATCGGCGGCAAGCCCGTTCCGGCCTGCGGCTGGGCCATGGGAATCGAGCGGCTTCTCGCGCTTGCCGAGCCGGCCGCGAATCGTCCCGTCCCGGACGTGTATATCGTAAACAGGGGAGAGCAGGCGGCGGTCTTTGCGTTCCGCGTCGCCGAGAATTTGCGCGACGCGGGCTTTGGAGTGATTCAGCATTGCGGCGGCGGCAGTTTCAAGGCGCAGATGAAAAGGGCCGATGCAAGCGGCGCGCCGGTGGCGGTCATCGTCGGCGATGACGAGGCGAAGCTGGGCGAGGCAAGCGTAAAGGCGTTGCGCGAGGAGCGGGAGCAGATCCGCCTGCCGCTGGAGCGCATCGCCGAGGCAGTATCGGGTCTGCTTTATTCGACAAACAGCGAGGAAGAATGAGCGCATACGATCTCGAGGAGCAGGAACAACTTGCGGCGTTGAAGGCGTGGTGGAAGGACAACAGCCGCACCGTGCTTGCCGTGCTCATGCTGTTGCTCGCCATCTTGGCGGCGTGGAACGGCTGGTCGTGGTACCGGCGCTCGCAAGCCGTGCAGGCGGCGGCGCTGTACGACACGCTGCAAAAGGCTGCGCGCGCAAACGATCTCAAGGCTGCGCGCGATGCAGCAGGAAGCATTCTCGAGAATTTTCCGCGAACCGCGTATGCGCCGTTGGCCGCTCTGATTTCTGCCAAGGTCCAGTTCCAGGCGGGTGAACTGAAGACTGCGCGGGCGCAACTGGAATGGGTTGTCGAACATTCGCGCAGCGATGAGATTCGCTCCATCGCGAGGCTTCGGTTGGCGACCGTGCTGCTTGACGACAATGCGCCCGACGCAGCGTTGAAGATACTCGAGGCGAAGCCTCAGCCCGGTTTCGAGGCCTTGTTCGCGTCGCTCCGCGGCGACATATTGGTGACTCAGAAGAAACTCGTCGAAGCGCGCGCCGCGTACAAGACCGCTTTTGAAAAATCCGAATCAGGCGACGGTGCGCTGCGCGAATCGCTTCGCCTCAGGCTCGACGCCCTCGGAGGCGGCTGATGCTAAGGCATGCCATTGCCGGCCTGGCGTTGCTGGCCGGCTGCTCTGGCTCCGTGCCCGGGCCGAAAATGGCCGGACTGCCTGAATTGCCGGCAAGCAGCCCGGTCCGCGTGCTGTGGCAGGCGAGCGTCGGAAATGCGGAGAATGAGGTGTTTTCTCCCGCGCTCGCCGTGGGCAGCGTCTACGCGGCGGCGCAGGACGGCACCGTGGCGCGCTTCGATGCGGCGACTGGCCGGGAATTTTGGCGCGCAAACGCCGGGATCGCACTTTCGGGCGGAGTCGGCTCCGATGGCGCGCTGGTCGCAGTGGGGACGAACGAGGGCGAGGTCATCGCCCTGGACGCGAAATCCGGAAGCGTACGATGGCGCGCTCGCGTGTCGAGCGAAGTCCTTTCTGCGCCTGTCGTGACCGGCGACCTCGTAATCGTGCGCAGCGTCGACAGCCGTCTGTTCGGGCTTGACGCCAGGGACGGCAAGCGCCGCTGGCTGTACCAGCGCTCCAGCCCGGCCCTGTCCGTGCGTTCGTCCGTCGGAATGGTCGCAGATCGCGGGTACCTGTTCGCCGGGTTTGCCGGAGGAAAACTGGTGTCGCTGTCGCTTGCCAACGGCGGCGTGCGCTGGGAAGCGACCGTCGCCCTGCCGCGGGGAACGACCGAGCTCGAACGCATCACGGACGTGGTAGGGCTGCCGGTCGTGGCCGAACGCGAGGTCTGCGCCGTCGCCTACCAGGGCCGGACAGGATGCTTCGATGCAGCCACCGGCAATCCGCTGTGGTCGCGCGAGATGTCGAGCGTTGCAGGCCTGGCCGTGGACGCCCGCTACGTGTTTGTTAGCGACGACAAGGGCACGGTGCACGCGCTGGATCGCGCCGGAGGCACGAGCGTCTGGAAGCAGGACCGCCTTTTTCTCAGGCGGCTTACGGCTCCGCTCGCGCTGGGGCGCGAGATCTCGGTCGGTGATGTCGAGGGGTACGTGCACTTGCTCTCGCGCGAGACCGGGGCCTTTGTCGGCCGCTTCGAGACCGACGGCAGCCCCATCGCCTCTATGCTCGTGCGGCTCGACAACGGTTTTCTGGTGCAGACGCGCGATGGCAACCTCTACGCGCTGAGCACGCAGTAAGTGCGCGTAAGCAGCGGCACAGAGGGCACGGAGAACGCGGAGTACCCGATGACCCGTAAGAAGCGATGATTTCTCTTCGCCCTCTGTGAACTCTGTGTTCCGGCCTGTTATCGGTTGCCTGCCGTGAAGCCCACTCTGGTCATCGTCGGTCGGCCCAACGTCGGCAAGTCCACCCTGTTCAATCGGCTCACGCGCACCCGTGATGCGCTGGTGGCAGACGACCGGGGCCTGACGCGCGACCGTCACTACGGCGCCGGGCGCCTGGGCGACAGGCCGTATCTCGTGGTGGATACCGGCGGGCTGGAGCCGGAAGCCGAGGGAATTTTCGCCGAAATGGCCAAGCAGACCCGGACGGCGGTTGCCGAGGCCGATTCCGTTGTGCTGCTTGCCGACGCGCGTGACGGCCTCACTGCGCAGGACCGGCGTATCGCCGAGGAACTGCGGCGGATGGGCCGGCACGTATTCGTCGCCGTGAACAAGTCCGAAGGGATGAATCCGGATATCGCCACGGCAGATTTCCACGAACTGGGACTGGGCATGCCGTACGCGATTTCGGCCGCGCACGGTGAAGGCGTTCACGATCTCGTGGACGCGGCGCTGGCGGATTGTCCCGTCGAGGAGGAGACCGCCGGCGAATCGGACAAGGCGCCGAAAGTCGCAATCGTCGGCAGGCCCAACGTGGGCAAGTCCACGCTTGTCAACGTGCTCGTCGGCGAAGAGCGCGTGGTCACGTTCGATGAACCCGGCACCACGCGAGACAGTATCGATGTCGAAATTACATTCAAGGGGCGCCGTTACACCTTGATCGATACCGCGGGGGTCCGGAGACGCGGCAAGGTATTCGAGAGCGTCGAGAAGTTTTCCGTGGTGAAGACGCTGCAGGCGATCGATCGCGCCAATGTGGTGATCCTGGTTCTGGATGCCCAGGCGGATATATCGGACCAGGACGCGCATCTTGCAGGATTCATCGCCGAGCGCGGACGGGCGCTGGTCGTGGCGGTGAACAAGTGGGACGACCTGGACGCTTATGGACGAGACCTCGTGAAACGCGCCATCGCGCGCAAGCTCAGATTCCTCTCGTTCGCGCGATTTCACTATGTCTCGGCGCTCGAGGAGCGCGGCATTGCGGCGCTCATGGCCTCGGTGGACAAGGCCTACGAGGCGGCGATGGCGAAGCTGCCCACGCCCAAACTTACCCGCGCACTGATCGCTGCAGTGGAGAAACAGACGCCGCCGCGCGCCGGGCAATCGCGTCCCAAGCTTCGTTACGCGCACCAAGGGGGCAACAATCCGCCGGTCATTGTGATACACGGAACCGCTCTGAATGCGGTGTCCGACAGCTATCGCCGCTATCTCGAGGGGCATTTTCGCAGCGCGTTTCGCCTCGAGGGTACTCCGCTCAGGATAGAATTTCGCACGGGACGGAACCCGTACGTCCGCAATCGCCTCTAAGCCGTTGGCATTTGCCGCAAAACCATTTACAGTAGGACCTCAAATAATACGTCTCGGGAGCAATCCATGAGCAACAAGGGACAATTACTCCAAGATCCGTTTCTGAACACGCTTCGCAAGGAACACGTGCCGGTGTCGATTTACCTCGTCAACGGCATCAAGCTCCAGGGCCAGATCGAATCGTTCGACCAGTACGTGGTACTGCTCAAGAATACCGTCACGCAGATGGTCTATAAGCACGCCATTTCCACCGTTGTGCCCTCGCGTGCTGTCAGCCTTCCGCCCGAGCATTCTTCTCCCGAAAGCTGATGCGCGCTGCCTGGCGCTCCGGCATCTGACCCGGCACCATGGCCGATCGTCCGTCGGGCGGAACCACGGCGGTGCTGGTCGGCCTGGATTTCGGCGATCCCGGATTCGACGAAAGCCTTGACGAACTCAAGCTGCTGGCCGCGAGTGCCGGAATCCGGACCTTGGCGGTGATCGGCGGCCGCCGCAACCGGCCGGATCCGGCCTTGTTCGCAGGATCGGGCAAAGTCGAGGAAATCAGGCAGCGGCTGCAGGAGAGCAAGGCGCGGCTCGCCGTGTTCAACCACGCGTTGTCGCCGGCGCAGGAACGCAATCTGGAAAAAGCGCTCGGCTGCCGTGTGGTTGATCGCACCAGCCTGATTATCGACATTTTCGCCCAGCGCGCTCAAAGTCATGAGGGCAAAGTCCAGGTCGAGCTCGCGCAGCTCGAGCATGCGGCCACGCGGCTCGTGCGAGGGTGGACGCACCTGGAGCGACAGCGCGGCGGCCGCGGCTTTCTCGGCGGCATGGGCGAGACGCAGCTCGAGGTGGACAGGCGCCTGATCGCATCCCGCGTCAAGACCCTCAAGGACGAACTCGGCAAGCTCAAGCGCCGCCGCGAAGTGCAACGCCGCGCGCGCTCCAGAGGCAGGGTGCTGTCCATTTCTATTGTCGGCTATACCAATGCCGGCAAGTCGACGCTGTTCAATTGCCTTACCCGCGCAGGAGTGGTGACGAAGGACCGGTTGTTTGCTACGCTCGACACCACCACACGGCGCGTCTACCTGCCGGGTGCGGGCCAAGTCGTGATCTCCGACACGGTCGGCTTCATTCGCGATCTGCCGCATTCCCTGATCGCCGCGTTCCGGGCGACGTTGGAAGAGACCATCCACGCGGACTTGCTCTTGCATGTCGTCGATGCGTCGAGCAGGGCGCGAGAAACGCAGATCGAACAAGTGGGCAAGGTTCTGGCCGAGATCGGCGCGAACGCCATCCCGCAAGTGCTGGTTTGGAACAAGATCGACAAGACAGACGGCGTCGAGCCTGGAATCGACCGCGATGAATATGGTAGAATTTGCCGCGTTCGTCTCAGCGCAAAATCAGGTCATGGCGTGGACGCCCTGCGCCAGGCTCTGATCGAGACCGCAGCCTCGAGACACTCCCCGGCAAGTTCGCCAATATCGGCAGATTCGCAGGAACTGGACCACACTGCTTCAACGTAGGATTCCCATGTCATTAAACGACCCGCAATGGGGCAAGCGAGGAGGAGGCGACGGGCCGCCCGACCTCGACGAGTTATGGCGCAACTTCAATCAAAAGCTCAATGGGATATTCGGGCGCCGCCGCGGCGGGGGCCCGGATTCCGTGGAACCTCCCAGCGCGAAGCAGCTCGGAGGCGGCGCCGGCCTCATCATCCTGCTGGTGCTGGTCATCTGGCTGGCGAGCGGCTTCTACATAGTCGTGGAAGGGCAGCGCGGCGTCGTGCTTACTTTCGGAAAGTTCTCCGAGGTGACCAATTCCGGACTGCGCTGGCGATTTCCCTATCCGATCCAGAGCCATGAAATCGTCAATCTAGCGAACGTACGCACGGTCGAGGTCGGTTACCGCAACAACGTCAAGACCAAGGTGCTCAAGGAATCGCTCATGCTGACCGACGACGAGAACATCGTCGATGTCCAGATGGCGGTCCAGTACACGCTCAAGGATACGAAGGATTACCTCTTCAACAATCGCCGGCCTGAAGACTCCGTGCTTCAGGCCGCGGAAACGGCGCTGCGCGAGGTCATCGGCAAGAGCAAGATGGATTTCGTGCTCAACCAGGGCCAGGGAGTCGTGGCGAAGGCGATGCCGGTCATGCAGGATATCCTTGACCGCTACAAGACCGGGATCCAGATCAGCAGCGTGAACATACAGAACGCGCAGCCGCCCGAACAAGTCCAGGCCGCGTTCGATGATGCCGTGAAGGCGAACCAGGATCGCGAGCGGTTGAAAAACGAAGGACAGGCCTACTTCAACGACGTGGTGCCGAAAGCAGGCGGCATCGCATCGCGTCTCCAGTTCGAGGCCGAAGGCTACAAGCAGCGCGTTGTCGCCAATTCGGAAGGCGAGGCGTCACGATTCAGGCAGATCCTGGTCGAGTACAACAAGGCTCCGCAGGTGACACGCGAGCGCCTCTATCTCGAGACTGTTGAGCAGATTCTTGCGAGCACCTCGAAGATCCTGATCGACGCCAGGGCCGGCAGCAACCTGCTGTATCTGCCGCTCGACAGGATCCTGCAAATGTCGACGGCAGGCACGCTGCCCGAGGCGCTTGCGGCTCCCCGGCCTCAGGCGACGGAGCAGCCCGCGCCGGCGGACACCGGCGCACGCTCGCGTGACGCGCGTCGCGGCCGGGAACGCGGGGAGCGGCCATGAACCGGCGCCTCAGCGTCAGCCTCGCGGCAATCGTCTCCGTGGTGGCGTTGGTCAGCCTGTCGCTGTTTACGGTGGACCAGCGCGAATCGGCGATCGTCTTCCAGCTCGGCGAGGTGAAGGAGATTATCACGCAGCCTGGACTGCAGGTGAAGTGGCCGCTGATCCAGAACGTGCGTTACTTCGACACCCGCATCCTGACGTGGGACGACCCGGAGCCGCAGAGATTCATCACCATCGAAAATAAACCCGTGCTGGTCGATGCGTTTGTCAAGTGGCGCATCGTGGACGTGAAAAATTTCTGGATCTCGGTGGGCGGCGACGAAATCCAGGCCGCGCGGCGGATCAACCAGACCGTCAACGGCCTGCTGAGGGAGGAATTCGGCAAGCGCACTGTGCACGACGTGGTCTCCGGAGAGCGCGACGACATCATGAACAACGTTCGCGAGAAGGTGGATTTGGACGTGCGCGCCCTTGGGATCCACGTGGTGGATGTGAGGCTCAAGCGCGTCGACCTTCCGCAGGAGGTGAGCGTCGATGTTTATCGCAGGATGGAATCCGAGCGCAAGCGCGTCGCCTCGGAGCTGCGCTCGAATGGGTTTGCCGATGCCGAGAAGATCCGCGCCGATGCCGACAAACAGCGCGAGGTGATCATCGCTAACGCCTATCGCGATGCCCAGCGCGTAAAGGGCGAAGGGGATGCCAGGGCCGCCGCCATCTACGCACGCTCGTTCAGCGAGAATCCCGAGTTCTACGCGTTCTACCGCAGCCTCGAAGCCTACCGCGCCGGGTTCAAGAACAAGGGCGACGTGATGGTGCTCGATCCGAATTCGGAATTCTTCAGGTATTTCAAGAACCCCGGAAAGGGCGGAAAGTGAATGGGAACCACGTTCATAATGGCCTTTGCCCTCATGCTGGTGATCGAGGGCTTGCTGCCGTTTCTGCTGCCCGCGCTTTGGCGCGAGACCTTCCGCCGAATCACCGAATTCACTGACGGGCAAATCCGCTTCTTCGGGCTCTCCTCGATGCTGGTCGGCCTGCTGATTCTCTATTTCGCGCGCTAGGCACGCCCATGCGCAACTGGCTTCTTCCGGAAAACGTCGAGGACATCCTGCCGCCCGAAGCGCAGCGCATCGAGCGCTTGCGCACGGCATTGCTCGAGCTTTTCCGCGTTCACGGCTATCAGCTGGTGATTCCGCCGATGCTCGAATACACCGATTCGCTGCTGACCGGGACCGGGCACGACCTGGACCTGCGCACATTCAAGCTCGTGGACCAGCTTTCGGGGCGGATGATGGGGCTGCGTGCCGATATTACTCCGCAAGTGGCGCGCATCGACGCGCATCTGCTGAACCGCAAGGGCGTAACACGGCTGTGCTATGCGGGGAGCGTGCTGCATACGCGCCCACGTGAGCTGAGCGCAACGCGGGAGCCTCTGCAGATCGGCGCGGAGATCTACGGCCATGCCGGCATAGACAGCGATCTCGAGATCCAGCACTTGCTCGCAAAGGCGCTTGCGGTCTGCGGCATTCGAACGGCGCGCGTCGACCTGGGCCACGTAGCGGTGTTCCGCTCGATATGCCGTCACGGCCGGGTCGGGGCGGGGCTCGAGTCGGAGCTCTACGAAATGCTGGCCGGCAAGGATCTTCCCACGCTTCGCGCGGTGACAAAGCGTCTGTCGAAGGCGACTCGCAGGGCGCTGCTCGCCCTTCCCGGGCTGTACGGCGATGCGGTCGTGCTCGATCGCGCCCAGCGCACCTTGCCGAAATATCCGGAGATCGCGTCCGCGCTTCGCGACCTTCGGATCCTCGCGCGCAACGGCAAACGCCCGGTTTCGGTGGATCTCGCCGATTTGCGCGGATATCACTATCACAGCGGCGTCGTGTTCGCGGCGTACGCGCCGGGCGCGGCCAACGCGGTGGCTCTCGGCGGGCGCTATGACGAGGTCGGCAAGTCCTTCGGGCGGGCGCGGCCGGCCACCGGTTTCAGCATGGATTTACGTGATCTGGGGCGCGTCGTGCCGCGCAATGCGGAAGCGGGCGGCATTCTCGCGCCCTGTTCGCGCGATGCGCAGCTCGCCCCGGCGATCGAGAAGCTGCGCGCCGAAGGCGAGGTCGTCATCGCCGACCTTCCCGGCCATGCGGCGACGAGGGGGCAGCTCGGCTGCGACCGCGAACTGGCCAAGCGCGCCGGTAAATGGGTCGTTCGCAGGATAGCTCGAAAGAAGCGCTAGCCTCTGGCCATGGCCAAGAACGTCGTCGTCGTCGGCACCCAGTGGGGTGACGAGGGCAAGGGCAAGGTGGTGGACTGGCTCACCGACCACACCCAGGGCGTCGTGCGCTTTCAGGGCGGGCACAACGCCGGGCACACGCTGGTGATCGGCACCAAGAAGACGGTCTTGCACCTCGTTCCCGCCGGCATCCTGCGGGAGAGCGTCACCTGCTACATCGGCAACGGCGTCGTGCTCTCTCCGCAGGCGCTTGTCCAGGAGATGGACGAGCTCGAGGGCGCCGGAGTGGATGTCTCCGGGCGCCTGCGCGTTTC
>JBGPLD010000018.1:0-9626 GCA_041486325.1 Gammaproteobacteria bacterium | reverse complement strand
GCGGCGCTGGTGATGCTCGCCGGCTCGTTCGCCTTCGCCTCGATGAATATCGCCACCAAGCGCCTTGCTGAAAAGGATTCGGCGCTCGCGATCCTGTTCTACATGTCGGCCATCCAGCTTCCGCTCGGGCTCGTTCCCGCGCTGGCTCAATGGGTCACCCCGGGGATCGCCGATCTGCCCTGGATCATCGCGATCGGCGCAATGGGCTTGAGCGCTCATTACTGCATGACGCGCGCCTTCCGCATCGCCGACGCGACGCTCGTCGTTCCGATCGATTTTCTTCGCCTGCCGCTGATCGCCATCGTCGGCGCGATTTTCTACGGTGAGCGGATCGAACTTTCCATCATGCTTGGCGCGGCGGTGATCTTCGCCGGAACGTGGTACAGCATACGGCGGGAGAGCCGGAAGCTCCCAAAACCGGGGACAGACCAGTAAGCTGGGCGGCAGGGCAGGCTTTATTTCTATGCGCTGCCGATCGGGGAGACGCTGGAGCTCAACCGCCGACGCCGAGGTATGTAGTCGTCACCTGAAGGTCCCCCCGCAGCTGCCCGGACGTGCCTTCGAATACCACCGTGCCGTGGTCGATGACGTAGACGCGGTCGGCGAGCTGAAGGGCCATCTCGGCGTTCTGTTCGACGAGGAGCATGCTGACGTGCTGGTTCTTCAGCTCCCGGATGGTGTCCATCACCGTGCTCACGACCAGCGGAGCGAGGCCCTGGGAGGGCTCGTCGAGGAGGAGGAGCTCGGGGCCGGTCATGAGGGCGCGGGCGATGGCGAGCATTTCCTGTTCGCCGCCGGAGAGCAGGCGGCCTTTGCTCTCCAGGCGCTCGCGCAGGGCGGGGAAGCGCGCGAGCACGGCGTCCATCTGCCAGCGCGAGCCCTTGCGCTGGGCGATAACCAAGTTCTCGCGCGCGGTGAGGTAGGAGAAGATGCCGCGCGTCTCCGGGACGAGGGCAATGCCCATCCGGGAGATCCTGTCGGGGGCTAGGCCGGCGATGTTCCGGCCCTTGTAGCGGATCTCGCCCGCGCGCGGCGGGGTGAGACCGGTGACAGACCGCAAAGTGGTGGTTTTTCCCGCTCCGTTGCGGCCCAGGAGCGCCACGACCTCGCCTTCGGCCACATTGAGGGACATGCCGTGAAGAATGTGGCCGAGACCGTAGAAGGTATCGATGTCCTTTATTTCGAGCATCATGCCGCTGCGCCGTCCTGCGCGGTGGTAACGCCGCCCAAATACGCGCGGCGCACCTCGCGATTGCGCTGAATCTCGCCGGGCGAGCCCTCGGCGATCAGGCTGCCGAAATGCATGACCGAGATGCGGTCGGAGACGCTCATGATGATGTCGATCTTGTGCTCGATCAGCACGATCGTGTAGCGGCCCTTGAGCGTGCGCACCAGCGCCACGAGCTTGCGCGTCTCCTCGGGCGAGAGTCCCGCCGCCGGCTCGTCGAGCAGCAGCACGCGCGGCGCCGCGGCGAGCGCGATGGCGAGCTCGAGCTGGCGCTGCTCGCCGTGCGAGATCTCGCGCACGGACTCGCCGGCCTTGTCCGCGAGCCCGACGTCGGCGAGCGCCGCGAGCGCCCGTGCCCTGACCTCGGGGTAGCGGTCGGCGCGCCGCCACATGAGCCCCTTCCACGACGGGCCGCAGGCGAAGGCCGCGACCCAGACGTTGTCGAGGAGCGAGAAGGCGGGGAAGACGTTGGTGCGCTGGAACGAGCGCGCGAGGCCGAGATGGGCGACGCGGTGCGCCGGCGTGCCGGTGATGTCGCGTCCGTCGAACACGATCCTTCCCGACGTCGGCGGGGCCGTCCCGGTGAGCAGGTTGAAGAGAGTCGTCTTGCCCGCACCGTTGGGACCGATGATCGAGTGCAGCGTGCCCGCCGCTATCTTCAGGCTGACGCCGTTGACGGCGGTAAGCGCGCCGAACGATTTCGTCAGCTCGTCTGTTTCGAGAATCGCCATTTTCTTCCCTGCCACCACGCCAGCAGGCGCGTCCAGGCTTCCACGACGCCGCCGCGGAAGAAGAGCACCACGATCACGAACGCCACGCCGAGCAGCAGCGGCCAGCGCGCCCACAGGGTGCTCACCGATTCCGAGAGCCAGATGAAAACGAACGAGCCGATAACCGGCCCGTAGAGCGAGCCGCTGCCGCCGATCAGGGTGGCGAAGACGACGTTGCCCGAGGTGACGAAGCCGATGGCCTCCAGCGGCACGATGCCGAAGAGCATCGCGTAGAGCACGCCCGCGAGGCCGGAGAAGGCGCCGCCGATGACGAAGGCGAGCAGCTTGAAGCGCGCCAGGTTGTAGCCCACGGCCTCGGCGCGCACCTCGTTCTCGCGGATCGCCTGCAGGATCTTGCCCAGGGGCGACTCCACGATGCGCTTCATGATCCAGAGCGAGAGCAGGAACAGCGCCGATACGAAGACGTAATAGGGAAGGGGATCGCTGAAGTCGATGCCGAGGAACGCGGGCCGCGGGATGCCGGGCATCCCGTCCTCGCCGCCGGTGACGCTCGTCCACTGGTAGGCGACGAAGTAAAAGAGCTGGTTCAGCGCGAAGGTGAGCATGATGAAGTAAAGGCCCGAGCGCTGCACGCAGAGATAGCCGACCAGCGCCGCGGAGGCCGCGCCCACGCAGACGCCCGTGCCGAGCGCGAGGAAGACGTTGATGCCGTAGTGCTTGAGGAGCCAGCCCGCCACGTAGGCCGCCGAGCCGAAGAAGGTCGACTGGCCGAAAGAAAGCAGCCCGGTGTAGCCGAGCAGCAGGTTCAGCCCCAGCCCGAAGATCGCGAAGATCCAGATCTCCGCGGCGATCGCGGGGCGCAGCACGATGGGAAGGAGAACGACCGCCGCGAGGAGGACAAGGGGGGAAAGGGTTTTCATCGGATGCCGAACAAGCCTTGAGGGCGGACCAGAAGCACGGCGGCCATCACCGCATAGATCACCACGGTGGAGGCCTCCGTCCAGTAGGCCGCGACGATGGCCTGCGCGACGCCGATCAGCAGGCCCGCGGCGATGGCGCCGAGCAGGTTCCCCAGGCCGCCAAGCGCGACCACCACGAACGCGATGCCGAGCATGTCCACGCCCATGCCGGGCGACAGGCCCCGGATCGGCGCCGTCAGCGCGCCTGCGATGCCGGCGAGGTACGCCCCCAGCGCGAAGGCGACCGTAAAGAGCAGGTGGATGTCGATGCCGAGGAGCGACACCATCTCCTTGTTCTCGATGCCCGCGCGCATGATCGCGCCGTAGCGGGTCTTCTCGAGGAAGAGCCAGGTGAGGAAGACGAGAAGTCCCGCCACCACCATCACGAACAGGCGGTACTTCGGATAGAAAGTGAAGCCGAGGTCCACGCCGCCGCGCAGGATCGCCGGCGGCAGGTGGCTGATGCCGACCGGCCCCCAGACGAGGATGATCCCTTCGGCCAGAATGAGCGAAAGGCCGAAGGTGAAAAGGAGCTGGTAGTCGTGCCCGGCGGCGTAAAGGCGCCGGATGCCGGCGTATTCGATGGCGAGCCCGAGGAGCGCCACGCCGAACGGGGCTAAGACGAGGCCGATCCAGAAGTTGCCGAAAACATTGACCGCCGTGACCAGAAGATAGGCGCCCACGGCGAAGAGCGCGCCGTGGGCGAAGTTCGGGATGTTGAGGATCCCGGTGATGAGCGACAGGCCGAGCCCCATCAGGGCATACAGCATGCCCGTCGCGATCCCGTTGAGGATCTGACCGAGAAGGAGATTCAAAAAATCAAAACGCTAGAAGCTGCCGATGTCCTTGCAGGCGGCGTATTCCTTCGGCAGCGGCGCATCCCCGGTGGCGACGACGTCCGCGAAGTCCAGCTCGTGCTTCATCGCCGCCTTCTGCTTGCAGCGCAGGAAGAAGTAAGGGCGCAGCGTCTGGTGCGTGGTGCCGTCGATCCGCATCGGCCCGACGATGTCGTTCATCTCCAGCCCTTCGAGCGCCTTGACCACGGCCTGCACGTCGTCGGACTTCGCCTTATCGAAGCCGGCGAGCAACATCCGCGTCATCGAGTAGGCGGCGGAGGGCGCGTAGCCCGGCGGCAGCTTGAACTTGGCCTGGTAGCTCTTGACGAAGCTCTTCGCCACCGGCGTGTCCGCCGTGTAGTAGAAGTTCGTGCCGACCCACAGGTTGTCGCGGATCTCCGGCGCGAGCTGCACCAGCTCCTCCACGCCCGAGGACCAGCTCATGATGAGCGGCACCTTGGGCGTGAGGCCGAAGTTGAAGATCTCGCGCGCGCCGGCGACGGCGTCGCCGCCGAAGTTGATCATGACCACCACGTCGGGCTTGTTGGCCGCCGCCTTCTGCACGTAGTTGGAGAACTCGCGCTCGCCGAGCGGATGCCGGTCGGCGCCGACGAACTCGAGGCCATGGTTCTTCCCGACCTCCTTGACGTACTTCTCGAGCGACCAGCCGAAGGCGTAGTCGGCGACGAGCAGATGCCAGCGCTTCGCCTTCGGGTTCGCCTTCATGAAATTGTCCACGACGGTCTTCGCCGCCGTGTAGGGGCTCGCTGCCCACTGGAACGAGTAGCGATGGCAGCGCGCGCCCGAGATGTCCTCGGTGCCGCCGCTGAAGAGGTGCAGGACCTTCTTGCGCTTCGCCACCTCCGAAACCGCGAGCGCCACGCCCGAGGACCACGGGCCGATGATGAAGCGCGCGCCCTCGCCGTCGACCGCCTCCTCCGCGCGCCGGGTGGACGTGCCGGCCTGCGTGCCCCCGTCGCGCGTGATGTACTTGATCGGCCGGCCGAGGACCTTCATGTCGCGCTCCTCGAGCGCCATCCTCATGCCGCGATCGTTGAGCGGCCCGACGTCGGCGAAGGCCCCGGTGGCATCCCAGAGGCCGAGAACCACGATTTCCTTCGACTGCGAGCGGACGATCGCGGGAAAGCCCAGGCTTGCGGCCGCGCCAGCGGACGCCAGCGCTTTCAGGATGTCTCTTCGCTTGAGATTGCTCATGCTTGATCTCCCTGGTCAGCGGACCTTGTTAGACTACTTGTAAATGGCAGTAGCCGCTACTCCGGCTGGATGGGGGGTGGGCGGTGCCAGCTAAACCCCTGGAATGGCCGAGGCTGCGAAAGCCACATTCCACCTTGGCGCCCGAGGCGACGACGACTTTCGCCCACTTCGCCGTTTCGGCGGCGATGACCTTGCCGAAGTCCGCCGGCGTGCCCGCGATCGGTTTGCCGCCGAGTTCGGCCAGGTGCCGCCGATGTAACGGACGCCGTCCGTCACCCCGCGGGTATGCACAGCGCGGCCCTTGTACTGTTATGTCGCTGATGGGACGCTGACAGGCGTTCCCAGGTGATCGCCAGCGTGCGCTACGCCAACCGAGAACAAATGGGATCAGACCTCAACAAAGCCAGCATCAGTTAGCGGGATTTCTGGCGCTGACGAACCAGGTGCTCGAGCCGATCCAGATTCCGTCGGCGCGCCGATGGCGGCCCAGGGTCTCGTGCAGCGCGGCGACGACCTGTCCCGTGCGCTTCTGGCCTTCGTCTCCGGCGAGGCGGATGATCTCGCCCGCCGGTCCCAGCGCCATGGCGAACTCGACCGCGTCGTCCAGGGTTTTGCCGATGCAGATGTCGGTGTCGTAGCGCTCGAACGCGACGCGTTCGTAGCCTGCTCCCCGCAGCATGTCGCTCACCATGTCCGGGCCTGCCATCGAGAACGGGCCGGGGCCGCAGTGCACCTGGTCGGTCTCTTCGTGGGAGACCACGGGCACGATTTCCTTCACGCGCAGCTCGGCTTCATATACCCAGGGATTGTCCTCGCGGCGCCGCCACACGATCATCGAGAGCTGACCGCCCGGCACGAGCGCGCGCCGCATGTTGCGCAGCGCCGGCACCGGCATGTTGAAGAACATGGTGCCGAAGCGGGAGAAGACGTAATCGTAGGGCCCGCGAAGATTGTCCGTTTGCACGTCGGCGACGAAGAACGAGGCGTTCTTCACCGCCGCCCCGGCCGCCTCGCGCGTCGCGCCGTCGACGAAATTCTTCGCGCAGTCGACGCCCACCGCCGAGCCGCCGGGGCTTACCTGTTTCGCGAGGAGCTGGGTGGCGTCGCCGAAGCCGCATCCCACGTCGAGCACGCGCGCGCCCGCCGGGTAGGGCCGGCGCCGGAAGATCTCGTCGCTGTGGTCAGACAGGCCCTGGTTCAACACCCAGCGGAAGCGGCAGAATTTGTCGAACAAGACGGTATTCCATGCTTCGATCGGGATCGTGTTGTCGGCATCGCTCACGACGGACCCTTGGTTGGCTGACGGGCGAGCGCGCAGCATAACCGACCGGCCCGCCTTGTGGGGGATGTATGATTCCGCGTCGGCAGTGCTCCTGTGGCTTTCGCAGGAAGGCGGCGTTAAGCTGGCACGGGAGCGGCCTGTTTCTTCGTAAGGGCGTGCTTGCGTCTATGACCTGGACACCCATCCGTCAGCTCCGCATCCAGCTGATGACGGCCGTCGCCCTCATCGTGGTGCTGATTTGGGGGGGCATTGCGTATCAGCTCGACAGCGAGCGCGATGCCGCGTTGCGCGTCGCCACTCAGCAGGGACATAACCTCTCCAGCACCGTCGCGGAACATTTTTCGTCGTACGCCGGGACCATCGATCTCCTGCTGAAGCATCTCAGGATCCAGTGGATCCGGGATCCGGGGCATTTTGCGGAAGCCGTCGCGTTCGAGAAAGGGCTTCGCAAGGACGTCTTCGTGGTCCAGATCGCCGCGATCGATGCCCGGGGGTGGCTCGCCTATAGCGACCGGGCGGATTCGAAAGAGCGCCTCTTTCTCGGCGACCAGGAGCATTTCAAGGCCCACCAGAGCAGCGGCGCGGATCAACTGTACATCAGCAATCCCGTAAAAGGCCGCGTTTCCGGAAAGGCGTCGATTCAATTCACGCGCCCGATTCTCGACCCAAGGGGAAAATTTTCGGGCGTGATGGTGCTCTCGATATCGCCGGAAGCCCTCACCCGCATTTACGAAGGGCTGGATCTCGGATCCAACGGCGTCGTCGGGATAAGGCGTCTCGACAATACCCTTCTGTTGCGCTGGCCGGATTTCGAAACGGTTGGGCAAAGGCCACTCTTGCCTATCCCTCAAAGTTCCGCGACCGAGGCGGATTTCGGGAGCTTTATCCGCATAGGCGCTCTCGACGGCATCGAACGCATTTTCAGTTTCCGCCGGATCCGCGACTTTCCCCTGTATGCCGTGGTCGGCCAGTCGCTCGACTCGATCTACGCGGATTCCAGGAAGGAAACCTGGCTTTACCTTGCGGCCGGAAGTCTCGGCTCTCTCGTCGTTCTCCTGTTCGGGTTCATGATGCTCTCCAAACTCAAGCGCGAGGAGAGCGCGGAGAGCGAACTGAGCAAGAGCGAGCTGCGCTTTCGCAGTCTGACCGAGCTGGCCTCGGACATGTACTGGGAGCAGGACGACCAGTACCGCTTCACGTCCTCCTCCGGAAGCGGGCCCGAGTGGATCGTCAAAGGACGTCGCGTGGCGGACGGCAAGAGGCGCTGGGACTTCAATTACGTCAACATGACCGAAGCGGACTGGGCCGCGCACATCGCGCTGCTCGATGCGCGCAAGCCGTTTCACGACCTGGAATTGTGCAGGCTCGATGAATCGGGCAGGAAAGTCTGGATCAACGTAAGCGGCGAGCCGGTGTTCGAGGCGTCCGGCGCCTTCAAGGGCTATCGCGGCGTCGGCAAGGACGTCACCGAGCGCAAGCGCGCCGAGCAGATACAGACGCTGGAGCACGCGGTAAGCCGCTCTCTCGCCGATGCCGACAGCGTGACTGCGGCGGTACAAGGCACCGTCCGCGCGATCTGCGAGGCCGAAGGGTGGGAGTGCGGCCGCTACTTCCGGTGGAACGAGACGGACGGGGTACTGCGCTTCAGCGAAGGCTGGGGCGTTCAAGACGCCGGCGTCCAGCAATTTCTCGCGACCTCGCGCGGGCTTTCCTATGCTCCGGGCGTCGGGCTTGCAGGCAAGGTCTGGCAGTCACGCGAGCCAATCTGGTCGAGCGACGTCACCCAGGATTCCCGTATCGCCCAGGGCAAGCTCGCCCGCGACGTTGGAATGCGCGGCGCGTTCGTTTTCCCGCTCATCGCGGAAGGAAATGTGATCGGCGTGCTCGCTTTCACCAGCCGAGAGGTTCACCAGCCCGAAAACCTGTTGATCCAGGCCATCAGCGTGATCGGCGGCCAGATCGGCCAATTCCTCCAGCGCAAGCAGGGGCAGGATGCATTGCGCCGATTCCGGGCCGGCATGGACGTGTCCGAAGACATGATCTGGCTCATCGATCCGGCCCGCATGAGCATCATCGACGTCAACGACACCGCGTGCAGGAAACTCGGCTATAGCCGCGAGGAGCTGCTGAGCATGGGCCCGCAGGACATCATCTCCATCTCTCGCGAAGAACTCTCCCGGATCTACAGCCGCCTGGTCGAGGGCGGCGAGGGCGACACCAACGTGGGAGGCTCGTACCGGCGCAAGGATGGCTCCCGGTTTCCGGTCGAGGCTTTTCGCCGCGCCGTCCAGTCGGAGGGAAGCCACGTCATCGTCGCCGTCGTGCGCGACGTTACGGAACGCCGTGCCGCGGAGGAAGAGCTGCGCCGCTTCCGGCTGGCGATGGACAATTCGGCGGACATGATCGTGCTGATCGACCGCGCAACGATGCGCTTCGTGGACGTCAACGAGACCGCATGCAGATTGCTCGGCTATTCCAGGGAAGAGCTGCTCGAGATGGGTCCGCAGGACGTGCTTCCGGTCACGCGGGAGGACCTCGAGCGGAACTACGATGAGCTCATCGCGCATCCCACCCGCGACGCGGACATGCTCCTGCGCGGGATGAAAAGCCACTACATCTGCAAGGACGGATCGTTGCTGCCGTTCGAATCGACGCGGCACGTGTTGCGCTCCGCGGACACGCACATTATCGCCGCCATCTCGCGGGACATCCGCGCGCGCCTCGCAATAGAAGAGAAGGTCGCGTATCTGGCGACGTTCGACGCGCTCACCGGCTTGCCCAATCGCAACCTGTTCCAGGACCGCCTGACGCAGGCGATGGCGCTCGCCAAGCGCAATGTCTGGCCGATGGCGGTGCTGTTCATCGATCTGGACCGGTTCAAGCTGGTCAACGACACGCTGGGACATGGCGCCGGCGACAATCTGCTCAAGGAAGCCGCCGTGCGGCTGCGAAACTGCATCCGCAACAGCGACACCGTGGGACGGCTCGGCGGCGACGAGTTTGCCGCGATCCTCTCGGAGCTCAGCAAGCCCGGCGACGCAGGGCTGGTGGCGCAGAAAATCATCGACGTTTTCAAGCGGCCTTTCGATCTGGAAGGGAAGGAAACCCACGTGACCGCAAGCGTCGGCGTCGCCTTGTATCCGGCCGACAGCGACAACGCCGCAGCGCTTGTCGTGAATGCGGACGCGGCGATGTACCGCGCCAAGGAACAGGGACGCAACAACTATCAGTACTTCACGCGGGACATGAACGAGCGCGCCCTCCGGCGCGTGCAAATGGAGGCTGCGTTGCGCCAGGCGCTCGAACGAGAGGAGTTCCGGTTGTTCTACCAGCCCAAGGCCGACCTTGTCACCGGGAAGATCTGCGGATTCGAGG
>JBGPLD010000017.1:0-9649 GCA_041486325.1 Gammaproteobacteria bacterium | reverse complement strand
GAGGTCTCGCCATGGTTTCCGCTGCTCTTATTGGCTTATCCGGTGTTCGAGACCCTTTTCTCCATGTACCGCAGGACGGTGATTCTGGGCCGTTCTTCCGGGGAGCCGGATCGCCTGCAGTTGCATCAGGTAATCTACTTTCGCCTTGACCGATATTCCGCGGGCACTGTTGACCCGGCACTGATAACCCGACGGAACAGCATGGTTGCTCCTTATGTCTGGGGACTGAGCCTTTGTTGCTGCCTACCGGCCATCTTGTTCTGGAACGAGACTCCATTGCTTGCGGCTTCGTCGCTCGTCTTTTGTGTTGGATACATATGGCTCTACCGAAAAATCCGGCGTTCTGATTCATGAATCCGTTGAGAATAAGCGCCGCTGAACGATTGCTTGAGAACAACCGGCGATGGGGAGATTGGATATGAGCACCCGAACGATTTGCGTCCCTACCTGCGTGTTCCCAAAATACTTTTAGCGTGCACGCGGCTTCCATGCGGTCTTTTAACTCGCTATTAGTGCTTGCCCTAAGCTTTTTTGCCGCCGTAATAGGGATTGCGGCGATGCTTGCCTCGGGTGCGCCGGCTTATTTGGGAACGTACATCCCTCAATCGGACCTGATGACGGATTACGCTTTCGGCGTCATTCTTGCGGTGATGTGCTACGCGATCATCATGTTCTGTCCAGTAGACTTTTCTGATCGGATAGGTTTGATGACTGTTTGGAGCATCAAGATCATGGTCGCTTTGGGGTTCATGCTGTACTACGAAGAATTCTATCCGTTTCTCGACGCGTATTCGTACTTCGCGCTGCCCAGGGCGCCGGGCTTCTCGTGGGAAGGGTTTGTCATCGGAGATGGAACGGCGAATACTTATAATTTGATCTGGCTGTATTACCGCGTCTTCCCGGACTCGTTTCACGCCTTAAAGGTGTTTTCCGGGTTCGTTGGATTGTGGGCTGTATATCTCTTTTACCGGGCGGGATTGATCGTACTCGGCCGGAAAGATCTGCGCCTGCTTTACTTGCTTGCATTATTCCCTTCCATTCTCTTCTGGTCTTCCACAATCGGAAAGGAACCGGTTGTGTTGTTTGCAATCGGGTTGTACGTATATGGCGCCGTCGCTTGGTATGAACGCGGTCACTTGAGCGCATTGGTTCTGTTGAGCCTGGGGATCGCCCTTAGTGTGCTGGTGCGCATCTGGCTCGGGCCCATCCTGCTGGCTCCGCTTCTGATAACGACTCTTTTCGAGCGGCACGGCATCGCTAAAAGGTGGGTCTGGATCACACTCGCGGTCGGCGCATTCGCTTTCATTCTCGCCCTGGTCCGGGAGCAATTTGCGATCGAAACGATTCGTGACCTGCTCGAGACTATTGATGCCACGTCGAAGTCGCAAGATTTCGGTGGCTCAAGTCAGGAAGTTGCTGCGGACCTTACGCAGCCCGGTCAGTTTATCGAGGCGCTGCCGCTTGCGATGTTCACAGCCCTCTTCCGCCCACTTCCAGGTGAAGTCGCGAACGTCTTCGGCTTCATCGCGGGCATCGAAAATCTCGCCTTGCTCACACTGCTCGGGATAGCAGCCAGTCGTATTCGTGTGGCGGATCTCAGAGACCCGGTAATCGTGTGGGCGCTTCTTTTTATTCTGGCCTGGACGGCGGCCTATGCATTCGCATTCATCTCGTACCAGAATCTCGGCACTGCGGTCCGCTATCGTGTCCAGATCCTTCCTGTCCTGTTGGGCATGCTGCTGTATTTCGCGTGTAAACGGAAATCACCAATACAACGAGGGATCGGCGGTGGCAACCGAGTAACGCCGGGCGGTTGAGCACCTGCCCACGGGATAACTTGACCATCGCATCAATGCGAATTCTTTTCGTCGTTTCCGGCCTGGGTTTCGGGGGGGCTGAATTGATGATGCTCAAACTGTTCGCGCATATCGATCGCAACCGGTTTCATCCGGCCGTGATTTCGATTTCGAAGCCCGCCGACATCGCGGAGCAGGTTCGCCGGCTGGGAATAGAAGTCCATGTGATTGATCTGCTGTCGGAAGGCTTCTTTCGTGGGGTTTTTCACCTCTTTGAACTGGTGCGGCGGATCAGGCCGGACATTCTCCAGGGGTGGATGATTCACGGGAATTTGGTGGCCCTCCTGGTGGGCGTTTGCCTGCGCGTTCCGGTGTTCTGGGGCGTTCGACATTTACGTCTGCTTCGCGAGACGGATAAAGGCATCAATCTTTTTATCGAGTGGGTCCTGGGCCGGGTTTCGCGCCTTCCGGCACGAATTATCTATAACTCAAAGGCGGGGAAACGCCACCACGAAGCAATGGGTTACTATCCCGGGAGAGCGCTGGTAATTCCAAACGGCTTCGATGCGGCAAGGTTCGCGCCATCGTCGAGCATCCGCCAGGCCGTGCGGCGCTCCCTTGCCATACCGGACGATGCCGTCGTCATCGGGATGGTCGCCCGTTACAATCCGGCGAAGGACCACAGAAATTTTCTTGAGGCGGCCGCCCTCCTTCGCGAGCACAACAGGGGCGCGGTATTCGTCCTAGTCGGGCGCGGCTGCGAGCGGACAAATGTCGAGCTTGTATCTATCATCAACAGCCTGCAGCTGGACGACTTCGTCAAGCTGACCGGCGAGCGCTCTGATGTGTACGCGCTGATCAATGCGTTCGATATCGGAACGCTGTCCTCTGCAAGCGAGGGATTCGCGAACGCTGTCGGCGAGTGTATGTGCTGTGCCTTGCCCTGCGTGGTAACCGATGCAGGCGACTCGGGATGGATCGTGGGGGACTCGGGCATCACCGTGCCCCCGAGGGATCCTGTCTCGCTTTGCCGCGGCTGGACGGAACTGATTGAAGCGGGACCGTCGGCGCGGGAAGCCAGGGGCCGGCGCGCCCGGGAGCGAATTGTTTCCCTGTTTTCGATAGACGCCGTCGCCAAGAAATACGAAGCAGCTTATCTACAATGCGTGAGTAGGAACATAGATGACGGGGTCGTCGCGGACTTCGGCGAGGAATGGAGCCGCTTCGATCAATCCGGATTGTCTCCGGGCGAGCTCCGGGAAATGTTTGAAGGCTATTTTTCCGTATTCCCCTGGGATGCCCTCCCCCCAGGCGCGACGGGCTTTGATTTAGGCTGCGGGAGCGGGCGATGGGCAAAACTGGTGGCACCGCGTGTCGGGGAGCTGCATTGCATCGACCCGAGCGACAAAGCGCTCGCCGTGGCGAAGTCAACCCTCAGGGGCCTGGGAAACTGCAGGTTTCATCTGGCCGGTGTGGACAATATTCCTTTGCCGGACGAATCCGCGGATTTCGGGTATTCGCTCGGGGTGCTTCACCACGTCCCGGACACCCCTGCAGCTCTCCAGGCATGTTCGAAAAAGCTGAAGCGGGGCGCACCGTTCCTTGTCTACCTCTACTTTGCGTTCGACAACAAACCGCCCTGGTACCGACAGCTTTGGCGGTTGAGCGACTTCGTCAGGAGATTTCTGATCAAATTTCCGTACCCTGTTCGTTTTTTCGTTTCACAGTGCCTTGCGTTTCTCGTTTATTGGCCGCTTGCGCGATCCGCCCTTCTGCTCGAGCGGCTGGGATGCGACGTCGGTTCGTTTCCGCTTGCTTATTATCGTCGGCGGAGTCTTTACGCAATGAGGAACGATGCGCTTGACCGGTTCTCAACACGGCTGGAGAAACGATTTACAAAAATAGAAATCGACGCATTGTTGCGGGCGTCCGGATTCACGCGGATCACATTCAGCGATTCGGAGCCGTACTGGTGCGCTGTGGCTTACAAAGCCTGAGGCGGGGACGGACTTGGTGAAAGTCGGTCATGACGATGAGACCGTTGCTGACGCGAACGCGCATTTCGCGTTTGGTGAAAACTGGGCGAAGTATTCCGAACGTGTTTCCGACACGGAAATCGAAGAGGCCATCGCAGGATTGCGCAAATTGCTCGCGGGTCGCAGCCTGAAAGGGCGCCGATTCCTCGATATCGGTTGCGGCTCGGGCATACACAGCGTTGCCGCAATGCGGCTCGGGGCGTCGGAAGTGCTTGCTGTCGACATTGACCCGCTTGCCGTGGAAACGACCAAGGAAATACTCGGCAGATTCGCGTCGGATTCCAGATACCGGGTCGAGCAAGCCAGCGTCTTCGACCTCGAGCCGGCTGTGTCGGGCAGGTTCGATGTCGTTTATTCGTGGGGTGTTCTTCATCACACCGGCAACATGCGTCTGGCCCTGCGCAAGGCCGCGGGCATGGTTGAGCCGGGCGGGGATTTCCTGTTTGCCTTGTACCGGCGCACCTGGATGTGCCCGGTCTGGAGACTGGAGAAGAAATGGTATTCAAAGGCCTCTGCAGGGGCGCAATCGATCGCGCGCGCTGTTTATCTAACCTTCTTCGTGCCCAGGTTATGGGTCGCAGGTCGCAGCTTCAATCTTTACGTTAGGAGCTACAGGAAAACACGTGGCATGGATTATTTTCATGACTTGCACGATTGGCTGGGCGGCTACCCTTATGAATCCATCTCGAGCGGGGAAGTTGACGGTTTGATGAGAAACCTGGGCCTGGCGCGCCGTTTGAGCTTTGTGGAAAAAAGGATGATTTCGCGATTGGGGATTTTCGGGTCTGGCTGCGATGAGTACGTCTACACCCTGGGCAGCATGATCTGAAAATGTGCGGCATTGCCGGCTTCGTGGGTAACGGCGACTCCGGCCAATTCGCCGCGCGGGTAGAGGCCATGACCTCAGCTCTCGTCCACCGCGGTCCGGACGATGAAGGGGCATGGGTTGACGCCGAGGCCGGCGTGGCCCTTGGCCATCGGCGCCTTTCCATCATCGATCTCTCGGCGCAAGGTCATCAGCCGATGGAGTCTGCCGGCGGCAGATACGTGATTACCTTCAACGGCGAAATATACAATTTCCAGGCCCTTCGCCGTGAGCTTGACGACGCCGCGAGCTGCGCCCTGCGCTGGCGCGGACACTCCGACACCGAGGTCATGCTCGCGGCATTCGAGGCGTGGGGCGTAGAAGGGGCGCTCCAGCGCCTCAACGGAATGTTCGCCTTCGCGCTCTGGGACAGGAAGGAGCGGCGGCTGCATTTCGCCCGTGATCGCATGGGTGAGAAGCCCATCTACTACGGCTGGTCGAAAGGGACTTTCCTCTTCGGCTCCGAATTAAAGGCGCTACGGGCACATCCTGCCTTTGATGCCCGCATCGACCGCGGAGCAATCACGCTGCTGCTGCGACACGGCTGCGTCCCGGCGCCCTACAGCATCTACCAGGGCGTGAAGAAGCTCACTCCCGGCACGCTGGCGACGCTGACGCTCCCGCAGATTCAGCGAGGCGAGGAGCCGTCATTGTCGCGCTACTGGTCCCTGCGCGATGTCGCCGAGCAGGGCATCGCGCAGCGCGCAACGCTCGGCGACGCCGAATCGGTCGAGCAGTTCGACGGACTGCTGCGCAATGCGATCGCGCAGCAGATGGTCGCCGATGTCCCGCTTGGCGCGTTCCTTTCGGGCGGGGTGGACTCCTCGACCATTGTTGCATTGATGCAGGCGCAGAGCGCGCGGCCGGTGAAGACTTTCACCATCGGATTTTCCGAAAAGGAGTACAACGAGGCAGTGCATGCCAAAAAAGTGGCTCACCACCTCGGAACGGATCACACTGAGCTCTACGTCACGTCCGCGGAAGCGCGCGCAGTAATCCCCACGTTATCGGTGCTCTACGACGAGCCATTTTCGGATTCGTCGCAAATTCCGACCTTTCTGATCGCCCAGATGGCGCGTCAGCATGTCACGGTGGCTTTATCCGGCGATGCCGGCGACGAACTCTTCGGCGGCTACAACCGGTACTTATTGGCGGGCACGATCTGGCGAATGATTGGGTGGCTTTCTCCTGGCCTGCGCCGGATGATTGCCGGCGGGCTCACGGCGCTCTCCCCGGACACATTGAATCGCGCGCATGGTGCTGTTTCCGCTCTGCTGCCGCGGCGCTTGCGTGTGGCTCAGCCAGGAGACAAGGCGCACAAGCTATCAGAGATTCTCGCGGCCGGGAGTGCGGAGGCGATTTACAGAGATCTGGTATCCCACTGGAAGACTCCGGCGGAAATCGTCATCGGTGCGACCGAGCCGCCCACGGTATTGACGGAGCGGGCGGGTTGGCCAGCCCTGCCGGATTTCGAGCAGCGCATGATGTACCTCGATGCAGTGAGCTATTTGCCGGACGACATTCTGGCAAAGGTCGATCGGGCAGCGATGGGAGCGAGCCTGGAGACCCGCGTGCCATTCCTGGATCATCGAGTAGTGGAATTCGCCTGGCGATTGCCGCTTTCGATGAAAATACGCAACGGGCAGGGCAAGTGGATTCTTCGACAGGTGCTCGATAAATATGTGCCGAAAAAATTGATCGAGCGGCCGAAGATGGGCTTCGGCGTGCCGATCGATGCCTGGCTGCGCGGCCCGCTGCGGGAATGGGCGGAATCGCTTCTCGACGAATCAAGACTCAGCCGCGAGGGATTCTTCCACCCCGCGCAAATTCGAAAAAAATGGCGCGAACATCTTTCCGGCGAGCGCAACTGGCAGTATTACCTGTGGGATGTCCTGATGTTCCAGGCGTGGCACGAGCATTGGATTGGCCGATGAGCCGCGTGTTGCTCGCATCCAACACCGCCTGGTACCTGTACAACTTCCGCAGCGGGTTGATCGCGGCGCTGCGCGATCGGGGCCATGAAGTGATCGCGGCGGCGCCACACGACGAGTATTCGGCGCGGCTCGCCGCCGCAGGCGGCGAGGTGGTGGATCTGCCTATGGACAACAAGGGCACGAATCCCCTTCGGGACCTGCACACGCTGCTGTATTTCTGGCGCGTGCTGAGCAATCACCGCCCGGATGCAGCATTGTTTTTCACCATCAAGCCGGTGATCTACGGCTCGCTCGCCTCGCGGCTGCTTGCCATTCCCGCGATCAGCACCATCACCGGACTGGGTACGGCGATCCTGCGCAACAACTGGCTGACGCACGTGGTGGAACGGCTATATCGTGTTTCGCTCCGCTGGCCGGCAAAGGTGTTCTTTCAAAACGAGGACGACCATAAGCTGTTTGTCGAACGCGGTTTGGTATGCGAGAAGAAGGCAGAGCGCGTGCCCGGGTCCGGTGTCGACCTCCGCCGCTTCGGCGTTGCGCCGCCCGCTGCAAACCCGGCACCGGTGTTCCTGCTGAGCGGCCGATTGTTGTGGGACAAGGGAGTCGGCGAATTCATCGAGGCGGCGCGGCGCATCAAGGCGACTCACCCCGGCACGGCGTTCCAGTTGCTGGGTCCGCTCGGCGTCGCCAACTCTTCTTCTATCTCAAAAGAACAGGTTGATGCCTGGGTAAAAGAGGGCGTAATAAGCTATTTGGGGGAAACCGACGATGTGGTCCCGTACATTGCTGCAGCGGACTGCGTGGTGCTGCCCTCGTATCGAGAGGGCACGTCTCGCACGCTTCTCGAGGCGGCGGCAATGGCAAGACCGATTGTCACAACCGACGTGCCGGGCTGCCGGCAGATTGTCGAGGACGGAGTGACCGGACTGCTGTGCCGCCCGAAGGACTCCACCGATCTGAAGGAGAAGATCGAGAGGATGATCGCTCTCGGCCCGGCGCAGCGCTCTGAAATGGGACGAAAGGGAAGGCAGAAAATGGAGCGCGAGTTCGACGAGCGGATCGTGATTGCGCGGTATCTGTCGGCGATCGACCGAATTCTGAGCGGAAGAGGAAAAGCGTGGTGAGAACGACCAATCTGTTGTCGCGGTAATGGGGCTGGGGAATGTCGCCCAACAGGTGCAGCGGAATCTTTTCCCACCGCTATTTCCAGCGCAGGTAGCCCCGCAAAGTTTCAAGCCTGCCGGCCTGCCCGGGGTCCGCCTGCGCTCTGGCCGCCGCCTCCCGGACGAAAGCCCACAGGATTGAAGCGACCAGGGCAACGAGCGCTGAGAGCAGCACGATCAGCGACAGGATTGGCTTGGACTTGCGGTCGGGCTCGATTGCCCTGTCCACCACCTGAATAATCGTGGCATCCTTGCCTTCGTCTATCCGGGCGAGCTCGTACTGCTTGGCGAGCAGCTCGTACAGAAATTCGTAGTACTTCACGTTGCGCAAGCGGGTCAGGTTGTCGAGGCCGCTGCGACCGGCTTTGCCCTCTTTGCCGACGGCGACAAGCGGGGACGAGCCTTCGACGCGAGAAAGCTCCCGCTTGAGCGCTTCGAGCTCCTCCTGGGTTCTTTGCATTTCGGGATTGCGGTCGGTGGCGAAGGCACGCATCGCGCCAAGCTGAACCTCTTTTACCGAGATCTGAGCGCGCAGGCGAGCGGTGACTTCGATCATGCCGCGTCCCTGGGCGTCCACCTGGGTGATGCCGCCCTTCTCAAGTCCTTGCCTTGCCGCAATTTCGGCCGCAGCCAGATTGTCCTTGGCCTCGACAAGCTGACGCTCGAAAGACAATCTGCGCTGACCCGCTTCCGTCACCGCCAGGACCCTCGTGAGCTTGATCAGCTCGTCCACGTAGCCATTGGCAATCTCCGCTGCGCGCTTGGGTTCCTTGTCGTCAACTTCGATGACAATAATGCCGTCCTTGATGCCCGCGATAATCGACGTGTTGAACTCCAAAACCTTTCGGGTTCTGCTCTGGTACTCCTGTTCATAAACCTTGTTCAGATTAAACCGGGCGATCAGGTTATCAGCCACGGTACGGCTCCTGAGCATGCCGATGTAGAGATCGCCCGGATTCTTGATACCGGACGCGCCGGCCAATCCCGCCAAGCCTCCCATAGCGCCGCCCAGCTGAGTCAGCAGGGCGGTTGTCGCCGGGGCGCTTTGCTGTGGAGGGAGTATGCGAGTAATGCCGGTGTAGATGTTCGACAGGAACAAACTGAAAATTGCGGCGACAATCGCCACCGCAAAGGGGACGCCGAGCACCACCCGCTTGTGCTTGGCAAGCACGATGAGCAGATCGAGCGCGTCGACTCCAGCCTCGCTGGAGGACGCGCTTCCGCTCCCCGGGTTCACTTTGTATTTTGCGGGATCAGCTTGCTCGCCCATGGCGATCCATCACGGATTCATGCGGCCAGCAGCCGCGTGTTGAAGGCCGATGTCCTGCGGTTATTGCCGCAAAACCTGGATTGCGGCGGCGCCCAGGGCGAATTGATAGAAAATCGTGCCGATGTCCTTGAGCGCTCGGCCTATCGTCGTGCGATCCAGCTCTTCCGGCACGACGATGCTGTCCCCCGGCATCAGCCGCGAGCTTTCCAGGCTGCTCATGAAAAACCCTATTTGCTGCTTGCTCACCACCGAGCCGTCGGCGCGCAGCACATACATGCTGCCCTTGTCGGCATTTTTCGTCGGTCCACCGGCCTGGGCGAGGTAATCCGCCACGCGCTTCTCGGGCTTGAAGATGAAGGAGTTTTCGCTGTACACCGATCCGAAGACGCTCACCATGGAAGGCTGCGAGGGGACGATCAACCGGTCGCCGTCCTCGAGCGGAATCTCGGGAAGATCCTTGAGTTCGCCCTCCTCGGGCACCTCGAGCACGATGCGGCCGGTGGGGCGGATCTGGCGCAACCTCGCGAGGAGTTGCACCTGATTCTCGGTCTGTTGCCTGAGCGAGACCGCATCCTCCGGAGTGGT
>JBGPLD010000016.1:0-10082 GCA_041486325.1 Gammaproteobacteria bacterium | reverse complement strand
GAAGTCGCCCCGCTCCCCGTCCTCCATTATGACCAGGCCCGCCGACACGTCCTCCCAGCGCGATATGCGCAGTACCTCCCACAATTCGGCATCGGAGAAATCGGAGAAGAACGCCATGGCGCGCAACGTGCTGAATTTCTCGCTGTCGGCGACCCCTTGGCCGCGGCTTGCCATATGCTCGTTTCGAAACGCCTCGGCCAGGTCGAACGAAAAAGCCTCCCAATTCTGGTAACGCCGCTCAAGCTCCTTTTGCATGGCCTTCTTCACAATGTCATCGACGCGCGGCGGAACCTTTTCGCGATGGGACGAAGGCGGCGCGGGCTCGACGTTGGCGATCTGGTACATCATTGAGAAATTGTTCGTTGCGGTGAACGGCAGTGTTCCCGCGAGCAGCTGGTACATGACCACGCCAAGAGAATAGATATCGGTCTGGTGATTGAGCGGTTGGTCCCGGATCTGCTGCGGTGACATGTACGCCGGCGAGCCGATGCCGCTCACCTGTGTCTGCTCGGCCGTGGCCATCAATGCGGCGCCGAAGTCGGAGATCTTGATGTCCGTCACGCCCGAGAGCAGGATGTTGGCCGGCTTGATGTCGCGGTGGGTGATTCCCATGCGATTGGCGAATCCGAGCGCCCGCGTGCACTTGAAGATGATCTCGACTATCTTGTCGATCGGCAGGAGCTTGTCCTTGCTGCAAAAGGGCTCGAGCGTGCCGCCCGGGACATACTCCATGACGATGTAGCTCATCGTGGCATCGACCACCGCATCGTAGATCTGCGCGATATGCGGGTGCTGGAGCTTTCCCGCGAGCGAAGCCTCGGTGACGAAGAGCTTCCTGGAGAGCTTGGCCGCGTTGCCGCTGTTCTTGAGGCGTTCCTCGTAGACGACCTTGACCGCGACGTCGCGATTGGCGAAGGGGTCATGGCAGAGATAGACCTCGCTCGTCGCACCATCGCCAAGCTTTCTCTTTACTTCGTACTTGCCAATCAGTTCCATGTCGGGGTGTGGCGTGTTGACCGTCGGCAACGCGGTTCAGTCGCGCACGGCGAATCTCGCAATGCCATTCAGCTTGAAAGAGACTTGCGCGCTCGCCTGATCGCAGCGCGCACCTGCGCGGGCGCCGTACCGCCGATGTGCGAGCGGCTCGCGACCGAGCCTTCGGGGGTGAGCACGCGGAAAAGGTCGCTTCCGGCCTTGGCGGAGAACCGGCGCAGCTCGGCGAGCTCGAGCTGCGAAAGGTCGCGGCCGGATTTCTCCGCAAAGCGCACTGCGCGCGCCACTGCCTCGTGGGCATCGCGGAACGGCAGCCCTTTTTTCACCAGGTAATCGGCAAAGTCGGTCGCGCCGGCGAAGCCTTTCCTGGCGGCCATCCGCATCGCAGCCGCGTTGGCGCGCAGGCCCGCGATCAGCTCGGCGAGAACGGCAAGCGTTTCGCGCAGCGTGTCCACGGCGTCGAACAGCGGCTCCTTGTCTTCCTGGTTGTCCTTGTTGTATGCCAGCGGCTGCGCCTTCATGAGCGTGAGCAAGGCTACCAGATCGCCAACCACCCGGCCTGTCTTGCCGCGCGCAAGCTCAGGCACGTCTGGATTCTTCTTCTGCGGCATGATCGACGAGCCGGTGCAAAAGCGGTCGGGCAGCGAAACGAAGCCGAACAGCGGACTGTTCCACAGAATCAGCTCCTCGCAAAAGCGCGACAGGTGGACCATGACGAGCGCCGCGCAAGCGCAGAATTCTATGGCGAAATCACGGTCGGATACGGCGTCGAGCGAGTTTTCGCAAACGCCGTCGAATCCCAGCTCGCGGGCAACGCGCCCGCGGTCGATCGGAAAGGAGGTTCCTGCCAGCGCCGCGGCGCCGAGCGGCAGGCGGTTTACGCGCCTGCGGCAGTCCGCGAGGCGCGAGCGGTCGCGCTCCAGCATCTCGTAATAGGCCAGCAGGTGATGCCCGAACGTGATTGGCTGTGCCGCCTGCAGATGGGTGAAGCCTGGCATGATGGTAGACGCGTGTTTCTCCGCCTGCTTGAGAAGCCGTTCCTGGGCCGCGCGCAGGAGGTCCCTGATTTCGTCGATCGCGTCGCGCAGCCAGAGCCGCAGGTCTGTCGCGACCTGGTCGTTGCGGGAACGCGCCGTGTGCAGCCGTTTGCCGGGTTCGCCGATGAGCCTGATGAGCTTTCGCTCGATGTTGAAATGCACGTCTTCGGCTTCGAACGACCAGGCGAATTTTCCCGCCCCAATCTCCCGAGATATTCTCGATAAGCCGCGCTCGATGGCCCTGAGGTCGGTCGCCGAGAGGATGCCGGTCGCGCGCAGCATGCGCGCGTGAGCGAGCGACGCGCGGATGTCATGCTGCGCCAGGCGCCGATCAAACCCGACAGAAGCGGTGTAGCGCAATACCCGTTCGGACATCGGCTCGGCAAATCGCCCCGACCAGAGTTTTTTGCCGGATTTCGGCTTGGCTGCCATGGTTGATTGTAAAATGCCGAGTCGTCGAGTGCGCGGAATCCGCCCGCGAGGAGCAATCTTGTCAGCGCACAAACCACAAAGTATACGGCAAAACGACCTGCCCGATGCCCTGCCGGACTTCCGCAATCTGGGCGTCATGGCGCGCATCCTGCTCGCGGTCAATGCGCTGGCGCTCCTGGCGGCGGTGTCGCGCTCGCGCCAGATCGCAGACTTTGTCTCGAATCTGACCGAGATCGCGGGATGGCTCGAGCCGGTATTGCTGTTGGTGGTGATCGTTCTGTATGCGGCATCGCCGCTGCTGGAACGGCTCGCCTATCGCTACGGGCTGCTGGCAGTGCTGGCGGTCGTGCTTGCGGCGACTGCCACGCTCTTTCCCTTTCAGGCCATGCTCGCCGGTGGCGGCGAATGGACGGGAATTTCCTGGAACCTCGGCTACTCGGCGCTCGGGACCGGGCTTCTTGCATCGTATTTCCATCTTCGCAATCGCGCGCTTTCTCCCGCGCTTTCCGAGGCGCGGCTGCAGGCGTTGCAGGCCCGCATACGGCCGCACTTCCTTTTCAACACTCTCAATGCGGTGCTCTCGCTCATTCGCAGGGACCCGAAACGCGCCGAAGCGGCCCTGGAGGATCTGGCGGAGCTTTTCCGCACCGTGATGGCCGACAATCGCGAGTTGATCTCCCTGAAGGACGAAATATCGCTTTGCCGGCAGTACCTCAATCTTGAGCAGCTGCGGCTCGGGGAGCGCCTCCGGGTGGAGTGGCAGCTCGAGCCGGCCGCGGAACAGGCTCTCGTGCCGCCGATGCTGCTGCAGCCGCTCGTGGAGAATGCCGTCTATCACGGCATCGAGCCTGGAATCGCCCCGGGCGTCATCGATATCCGCATTGCCCTGCAGGACGCCCGGCTGCGCCTGCAGTTGTCCAATCCCTATTACGTGGAGCATCAGCACCGCCAGGGCAACCGCATGGCTCTGGAAAACATCCGCGAGCGCCTGCTGCTGCATTTTGACGTCGAGGCGCGCCTCGAGACGCGGATCGCGGGCGATCGCTACGAGATCGACATCGTCATGCCGTTCCGCACCACTCTATGACGCAACTGCGCGTCGTCATCGTCGACGACGAGCAGCTGGCTCGCAACCGGCTGCGCGAGCTGCTGGACGACTGCCGCGGCGAGCTTGCGCACGTCGTGGCGGGCGAGGCGGCAAACGGAATCGAGGGCTTGGAGATTGTCGCGGCGGCCGCCGCGGATCTCGTGCTGGTTGATATTCACATGCCGGGAATGAGCGGCATGGAATTCGCCCGGCACGTGCAGGTGCTGGAGCGCCCGCCGGCGGTGATCTTCGTCACGGCGCACGATCAGTACGCAGTGCAGGCGTTCGACGTGAATGCGGTCGATTACCTGCTGAAGCCGGTACGCGCGGAACGCCTGCTTGCCGCGCTCAAAAAAGCGGCCGGCGGCCCGCCCGTCGCGCGCGAGGTCTTCGAGCGCATTGATCCCGGCCCGCGACGCTACTTCAGCATCGCCGAGCGCGAACGAGTGACGCTGGTGCCGGTGCCGGACGTGATCTATCTCAGGGCCGAACTGAAATACGTCACGGTTCGCACCCGCAGCCGCGAGTATCTCGTTGAAGAGCCGCTCACACAGCTCGAGCAGGAGTTTGGCGGCGTGTTCGTGCGAATCCACCGCAGTTGCCTGGTGGCGCGGCGGCTGATCGCAGGATTCGAGCGCACGGTGGATTCCGATGGCGAGGCCGGATGGTCGGTGGTCCTCGAGGGCTGGGAGGAGAAATTGCCGGTGAGCCGCAGACAGTGGGCACACGTCAAGACGCTCGTAAGGTGAGGCACCTGAATTGAACCGCGCCCCTGAAAAACTCGTCATTGCCTCGCGCCGGAGCCGGCTCGCGATGTGGCAATCGGAGCACGTGGCGGGCGGATTGCGGCGGCTGTATCCGGGCTGCCAGGTGGAAATCCTCGGCATTACCACGCGCGGCGACCAGATTCTCGATCGGCCGATTGCGGAAATCGGCGGCAAGGGGCTGTTCGTGAAGGAGCTGGAAGCTGCGCTCGAGGAGGGTCGCGCCGATCTTGCCGTGCACTCGGCCAAGGACGTGCCGATGCAATTGCCGGCCGGGTTCTCCATCGTCGCGATGCCGGCAAGAGAGGATCCGCGGGACTGCATTGTGTCGAACGACGGCGCGAGCCTCGAATCCCTGCCCGCCGGAAGCATCCTCGGCACTTCGAGCCTGCGGCGCGAGGCGCAAATGCGCGAGCGTTTCCCGGCGCTCAATGTGGTGCCGTTGCGAGGCAATATCGACACGCGCCTTGCGAAGCTGGACCGCGGCGAGTACCGGGCAATCGTGCTCGCGGCCGCCGGGCTGAAACGGCTGGGCCTTGCCGGGCGCGTCCGGTTGATGCTCGATCCGGAGCAATGCCTGCCTGCGCCGGGGCAGGGCGCGCTCGCGATCGAATGCCGCGACGAGCGAGGCGACTTGCGCCAATGGCTTGCCCCGCTCGACGACGCCGTGACTTCCGCCTGCGTGCGCGCCGAGCGCACCCTGAGCCGCGAACTTTCCGGCAGTTGCCAGTTGCCGCTCGCCGCCTACGCGGTTGCGATGGGCACCGAGATCCGTCTGCGCGGCCTGGTGGCGATGCCGGACGGCCGCAGAGTCGTGCGCTCGGAGCTGCGCGGACCCATGGTGGCGCCCGAGAGCCTGGGCGAAGCGCTCGCACGGGAGCTGCGCAGCCGCGGCGCAGACGCCATCCTTGCGGCGCTGACATGACGGCCTCCTCTCTTAGCGGCCGAGGCATAGTGATCACGCGGCCGCGCGAACATGCGGCGGGGCTCGCAGAGCGGATCCGCGCAGCCGGCGGGGAACCGGTCCTTTTTCCCGCGATCGAGATTATGCTTCCGGATAATCACGGGAACCTCGCAGCAGTCGTCGCCGGTCTGGATCGCGTCCACCTGGCGATTTTCATCAGTCCCACGGCCGCGTTGAAGGGACATCAACTGGTAAGCGCCAGCGGGGCCTGGCCCCAGGGCCTGCGCGTCGCCGCCGTCGGAGCCGGCACTGCCGAGGCTCTCGAGCAGCTGGGTTTCAATTCCGTGATCGCTCCGGCGGGGCAGGCAGACAGCGAGGCACTCGCGGCGCTGCCCGAGCTGCGGGATCTGCAGGGCCGGTCGGTCGTCATATTTCGCGGGCAGGGCGGGCGCGAGTGGCTGCGTGCGGCCCTCGAGGCGCGCGGAGCGCGCGTGCAGTATGCCGAATGCTATCGCCGCGCGCGGCCCGCCGCTGACGTCGGACCGCTCCTGGCGCGCTGGCGGCGCGGCGGGATCGAGGCAGCGTCCATTACCAGCGCCGAGGGCCTGGCGAATTTTTTTGACATGCTCGGGCCCGATGGGAGAGAGTACCTGCGCACCTCGCCGGTATTTGTTCCGCATCCGCGTATTGCAGCCGCCGCCGGCGAGCTCGGCATCCGCGAGGTCATCGTCACGGGGCGCGGCGACCAGCATACCGTCTCGAGCATGCAGGCGTTTTTTGCTAGAGTATGAGCGCACACCGGACATTCGCCGAATGGAAAATCCCGCTCCCGCGCCGAACTCCCGCGCTTCGTTGACCCGGCGCATCGCGTGGTTGAGCCTGCCGGTCGCGATTGCGCTCGCCGTTGCAGCGCTCCTGGTCGTGTGGCATTGGTACGAAGGCCGCAGCCAGATCGATGCATTGCGCGAGGAGTTCGCCCGGAGCCTGCGCGAGACCGATAACGAAAGCCGCGACGCCCGCCTGCTGGCGAAGCAGGCGCAGGAATCGCTGCGCGAGGCGCAGGCAAGACTCTCCCAGCTCGAATTGAAGCTCGCCGATTCGCAGAACCAGCAGATTGCGCTTGAGGCGCTCTATCAGGAGCTTTCGCGAAACCGCGACGAATGGGTGCTCGCCGAAGTCGAGCAGATTCTCGCCATCGCCGCGCAGCAGCTTCATCTCGCCGGCAACGTCCAGGCCGCGCTGGCCGCCTTGCAGACGGCCGATGCCCGGCTCGCGCGCGCCGCCCGCCCGCAATTCATCTCCCTTCGCCGGGCGCTTGCACGCGACATCGACAGGCTCAATACCGTTCCAAATATAGATATTCCGGGTCTCGCGGCCATGCTGGATCAGGTGATTGCAGGCGTGGATTCGTTGCCGCTCGCACAAGACGCGCGCACGCAGGCGGGCGCCGATGGCGCGGCGGCACCGGTGCAGCAGGGTTTCTGGACGCGCCTGGCGAATGAGCTGCTTGGGGAGCTGAAGCAACTGATCCGGGTGGAGAAAATCGAGCGCGCGGACCCGGCATTGCTCACCCCTTCGCAGACGTTTTTCCTGCGCGAGAACCTGAAGCTGCGCTTGCTGAGCGCGCGGCTTGCGCTCGTGGCGCGCGATGAAGTCACTTACCACGGCGACCTGAAGGTGGCGGCGAGCTGGCTCGATCGCTACTTCGACACCCGCTCCGGTGCTGCCACCGTGGCGGCGGCAAGCCTGAAGCAGCTTGCTTCGAGCGGCATCAGCATGGCGCTACCGACTCTCGGCGAGAGCCTGGCGGCGGTGCGCAACTACAAGACGTCGCTGGACAAGGCGGCGCGATGAAAGGACTCCTGTGGCTGCTCGTCGCGTTCGTCCTTGCGGTGGCGCTGTCGCTTGCAATGCGCGGCTACGAAGGCTACGCGCTGTTCGTGCTGCCTCCCTGGCGCGTCGAAGTTTCGCTCATCCTGCTTTCGATCATACTGGTTGCAGCATTCGCAGGCGGCTACTTTCTGGTCAGAGTGGCATGGCGCACGCTGAGATTTCCTTCGCAGATTCTCGCCATTCGCGAACACCGGCGTGAGAAAAAGGGAACCGCCGCGGTGCACGGGGCGATTCAGGCGTTGTTTGAAGGCCGTTTTGCCCGGGCCGAAAAACTCGCGTCCGAGGCGCGCGATCTTAGCGCTGCGCCCGCCCTTGCGAGCCTGGTTGCCGCGCGTGCGGCGCAGCGTTTGCGCGAATTCGCGCGGCGTGACCAGTGGCTGGAGCGCGCCGCAGACGGCGGCAACGAGTGGCGGCTGGCGCGGCTGATGACAAACGCTGAGCTGCTTCTGGATGAGCGGAATTTCGAATCCGCGCGCGCTGTGGTGCGCGAATTGCACGCGGGCGGACCGACGCATATTGCTTCGCTCATGCTGCTTTTGCGCGCGGAACAGGGCCTGGGCAACTGGGACGAGGTGATCCGGATCGCCGGGCTGCTCGAGAAGCGCGCCGCCCTGCTTCCCGAGGCGGCCGAAAAGATTCGCGACAATGCGCGCGCCGCGCTCTTGTCGCGCAAGGCCCAGGACCCGGGCAGTCTTGCGCAGGTCTGGCGGGAAATTCCGAAGATCGAGCGGACCCATCCCAAGGTGGCCGGGGCGGCTGCGCGTGCGTGCATGCAATTGGGGGATTACCCGGCAGCTCAGCGCGCGATCGAGGCGGCGCTCGCAGAGGACTGGGACGGGGAGCTAGTGTTGCTCTACGGTGAGTGCGGCAAAGAGGACATCCCGCAGCGAATCGCTCGTGCCGAACGCTGGTTGCGGGAGCGCCCCGCGGATGCGGCGCTGCTGCTGACTCTTGGGCGCCTGTGCTTTCAGCGCGAGCTTTGGGGCAAGGCCCAAAGCTATCTTGAGGCGAGCCTGGCCGCGCAGCCGACGCAGGCGGCGCATGTGACGCTTGCGACCCTCTTCGACCGGATCGGACGCGCCGAGGACGCGAACCGGCATTTTCGCGCAAGCGCGGATGCCGGACTGTCCGGGTGAGGCCCTCGCTTCAGTGTTTTCCCGTTAACTTTTCCCGCTCATTTTCCGCGCTCATTTTCCCCCGGAACCGCGCGACCGGGATCAGATGCCGAGCCCGCCCAGCTGCTTCTCCGGATAACGCGTGCCTGAGGCGGCACCTGGCGCAAAGGCCTGCGAAAGCTGCGAAATCTCCGCGGCGGTGAGCCGGATGTCCACTGCCGCGGCGTTCTGCTCGAGATAGCCGCGCCGCTTCGTGCCCGGGATCGGAACGATGTCTTCGCCCTGGGCCAGCACCCATGCAAGGGCTGCCTGAGCAGGAGTGCATCCATGCGCCGCGGCAATTTTCTCAAGCGGCTGCAACAGGTCGACGTTGCGCTTCAGGTTTTCCGGATCGAAGCGCGGATGGTCGCGCCGGCGATCCTTCGGCAGAAGCGCATCGAGCGTCTTGATCGTGGCGGCAAGAAAACCGCGTCCGAGAGGCGAATACGCCATGTAGCCGATTCCGAGCTCGCGGCAAGCCGGAAGTATTTCTCGTTCGACGTCGCGCGACCACAGCGAATATTCGGTCTCGAGTGCCGCGATCGGATGCACCTTGTGTGCGCGGCGGATCGTCTGCGCGCCGGCCTCGGAGAGCGCGAGATAGCGCGCCTTGCCTTGTTCGACGAGCTTCTTCATGGCGCCCACCGTGTCTTCGATCGGAACTTTGGGATCGACACGGTGCAGTCCGTAAATATCGATCATCTCCACGCCGAGGCGCTTGAGCGAGGCCTCGCACGCCAGCGGCACGTATCCTGGATGGCCGCCGGAAAGGCCCTCCGGCGCCTTGCCGCCCAGTCCGAGGTTGCCGAATTTGGTGGCAATCATGACCCGGTTGCGTTTTCCCCTGATGGCCCGCCCCACGAGCTCTTCGTTGACGCCGCTGCCATAGGCGTCCGAAGTGACGATCAGGTTGACGCCCAGATCGATGGCGCGGTGAATGGTGGCGATCGACTCCGGATCATTCGGCTCGCCGTAGGCGATCGTCATGCCCATGCAGCCCAAGCCGAGCGAGGGCACCGTCGGTCCGTGTTTTCCAAGTTTGCGCGTCTTCATTTTTGTGCCCTCCGTGGCGTGTTTGTGTTCAAGGGGTGATTGAAATGAGATGTCCGTTCAGGAGCGCCGCCGCAGGTCCGGAGTAGCGGATGAATTGAGCCAATCCCTTGGCTTCAGGAAATCACGATACAGCTTCTCCTCGGCGCTTCCCGGCTCGGGCTTCCAGTCGTAGCGCCATTTCACCAAGGGGGGCAGCGACATCAGAATGGACTCGGCACGGCCGCCCGACTGCAGGCCGAACAGCGTGCCGCGGTCGTAGACAAGATTGAATTCGACGTAGCGTCCCCGGCGGTAGGCCTGGAAATCGCGCTCGCGCTCGCCGTACTTCGTATCGCGGCGGCGATCGACGATAGGCGTATAGGCGGGCAGAAAGTGGTCGCCGACGCTGCGCACGAGCGCGAAGCAATGGTCGAATCCGCGCTCGTTCAGGTCGTCGAAGAAAATCCCGCCGACGCCGCGCGGCTCGCCGCGGTGCCGCACGAGGAAATACTCGTCGCACCAGCGCTTGAAGCGGGCGTAGTATTCGGCGCCGAAGGGGTCCAGGGCCTGTTTGCACGCCGCGTGAAAGTGCCGCACGTCCTCCTCGAATCCGTAGTAGGGCGTGAGGTCCATGCCTCCGCCGAACCACCATGCGGGATCGGTTGCCGTCCTGGTCGCGACGAGAAAGCGCACGTTCATGTGCACGGTCGGCACGTGGGGATTGCGCGGGTGCAGCACCAGCGACACTCCCATGGCTTCGTAGCCGCCGCCGGCGATCTCGGGGCG
>JBGPLD010000015.1:0-10271 GCA_041486325.1 Gammaproteobacteria bacterium | reverse complement strand
GGCAAGCCGATGTCGTTGTTGAGGTTGCCTTCGGTCGCGAGCGCGCTCGACTCGCCGCAGTGCGCGCGCAGTATGGCTGCAATCATTTCCTTGACCGTGGTCTTGCCGTTGGAGCCGGCGACCGCAATAACCGGAATATCGAAGCGGCGGCGCCAGTGCGCCGCAAGCCGCCCGAGCGCGAGGCGAGTGTCGTCGACGACCAGGAACGGCAATACGGATTGCCCGACGCTGGACGCTGCGCGCTCTTCAACCATTGCGGCGGCGGCGCCGCGCATCCTCGCGGAGCCGATGAATCCGTGGCCGTCGAAACGCTCGCCTCTCAGGGCGACGAACAACGCGCCGGGCGAAAGCGTGCGGCTGTCGCTCGACACCGAGGTAAATCGCACGTTTGCGCCCAGATTTTGAGCGCCGATCGCGTTAGCCGCTTCGGAGAGACTCATCATTCTCCCCAGCCTTTCAGCGCCCGCTCGGCTTCGAGCACGTCGGAGAACGGAATTTTCCGGCCCGCGATCTCCTGCCAGGTTTCGTGCCCCTTTCCGGCGACTAAAATCACGTCATTGGCGTTCGCGGCCGCGACGGCGCGGGCAATCGCCTCGCGACGGTCCTCGATTGCCTCGTGCGGTACCGGAATCGCGGAGGCGATCTCGGCGATGATCTTGGCCGGATCTTCGCCGCGCGGATTGTCGCTCGTGACCACGATGGCATCGGCATGACGCGAGGCGACTGCGCCCATGAGCGGCCTCTTGCCGCGGTCTCGCTCGCCGCCGCATCCGAACACGGCGACGAGTTGCCCGCCGCCCGCCCTCGCCACGTCCTTCAGGGCAACCAGGGTCAGCTCGAGCGCATCCGGCGTATGCGCGAAATCAACGACGATGAGCGGCCTGCCCGCCCCCCCCAAGCGCTGCATGCGGCCGACCACCGGCTCCAGGCGGGCAAGCGCTGCCGATGCGCGTTCGAATGGAATGCCCGAGACGAGCATCGTCGCAAGCACCCCGAGAAGATTTGAAACATTGAACCGCCCGAGCAAGGGACTTTCGATTCGCGCCTCGCCCCAGGAGCTCTTTACCGTGAATGCGATGCCTTTCGTCGATACATCGATTGCGTGCGCCTCGACATAGCGCTCGATCCCCGCCCGGGCAGCCACGCCCTCGAAGCAGCTGTAGCCGGCACGGTTGACTCCTCGCCCGGCGAGCTGGCGGGCGATCCGCACGCCCTGCACGTCGTCGAGATTGAGCACGGCGTGCCTGAGGCTTGGCGCTTCGAACAGGCGCTGCTTGGCCCTGGCGTAGCTCTCCATGTCGCCGTGGTAGTCGAAATGATCGCGCGACAGATTGGTGAACAACGCCGCGCCGAAAGCGACGCCGTTGACGCGTCCCTGGTCCATACCGATCGAGGTAACTTCCATCGCCACGCCTTGCGCCCCTGCGGAGAGCAGTTCGGCGAGAGAACGATGCAGCAGCGCCGCATCGGGCGTGGTGTTGACGCCGGCGTCGAGCGTGCCGGGAAGGCCCGTCCCAAGAGTGCCGATCACCGCGGTGCGGGCGCCGCAGGCGGTGCAGGCCTGCGCGATCCACTGGCTGCACGAAGTCTTGCCGTTGGTGCCGGTGACGCCGATGGTCCACAGCTTCTCGGAAGGCCGCCCGTAGACCTCGTGCGCGAGATGGCCGGCCATTTCGCGCAAACCCTCGACGTCCAGGTTTGGTAAACGCCAGCCACTGTTCCATTCGAAGCCCGCGCGCTCCCAGAGCACAGCGGCCGCGCCGCGCGCAACGGCGTCCGGAATGAAGCGGCGCCCGTCCTGCCGCAAGCCCGGATACGCGAGGAATGCCTCCCCCGCGGCGAGTGTCCGGCTGTCGGCGGCAAGGCCGGTCACGCGTGCTCCCCGCGCGGCCAGTTGCCGCAGAATATCTTCGGCCTGTTTTCCCACACCTATATGCTTTCCTTTACTTCATCGCCTTCCGACGGCAGCTCGATCGGTGTCATCGGGCCGTCCGGCGTTACATCGAGAACGCGCAGCGCCCCGGTCATCACCTGCGCGAAAACCGGCGCCGCAACCGTACCGCCGTAGTAAAGGCCGTCCGAGGGCTCGTCGATCATGACTGCGATGACCAGCCGCGGATTGGAAGCGGGCGCGAAGCCGACAAACGACGACACATACCGGGACGAGGAGTAAGCGCCGTTCTCCTGCTTTTGCGCCGTGCCGGTCTTGCCGGCGACGCGATATCCCATGATTTGCGCCCGCGGGGCCGTACCGCCCGAATGCACCGCGAGCTCGAGCATCGCCCGCACCGCGCGCGCCGTTTCGGGGGCGATTACGCGCTGCGCGGACGGCGCTGCGTCCACCCGCAGCAGGGACAGCGGCACCATGTCCCCTTCGCGTGCGAACATGGTGTAGGCGCGCGCCAGCTGGACGAGCGATACCGAGATTCCGTGGCCATAGGCCATGGTCGCCTGCTCGATCGGGCGCCAGCTCCGGTAGGGCCGCAGCTTGCCGGTTGCCTCCCCGGGAAAACTGAGATTCGGCGCCGCGCCGAATCCCGCGTGCTGGAACATTTCCCACATTGAAGCCGCCGGGAGCGATAGCGCAATTCTTGCCGCTCCGATGTTTGAAGATTTCTGAATGACCTGGGCTACCGTCAGAGTGCGCTCGGCATGCGTGTCGCGAATGGTTGCGGCACCGATGCCGAAGCCGCCCGGCGCGATCTGAATCAGCGTATTCGGCCTGACCTTGCCGGCCTGGAGCGCGAGCGCGATGGTGAAGGGCTTGAGCGTCGAGCCCGGCTCGAACGTGTCGGTGATCGCGCGGTTCCTGAACTGCGCGCCCGATAGTCGACTGCGCTTGTTCGGGTTGTAGGCAGGGGCGTTGGCGAGCGCAAGCACCTCGCCCGTGGATACGTCGACTACCACGATGCTTCCGGCCTTGGCGCGGTGCTTCTCGACAGCACTCTTGAGATGGCTGTAGGCGAGGTTCTGCATGCGCGTGTCGAGCGCGAGCACGAGATCCCGCCCGTTTTGCGCCGCCTTGATCGATTGCACGTCCTCGACGATCTGGCCGAGCCGGTCCTTGATCACGCGGCGGCTGCCGGGCTTGCCCGCCAGCGTCTCCTGGAACGCGAGCTCGATACCTTCCTGGCCGATATCGTCTGCGCCGGTGAAACCGAGCACATGGGCCATGATTTCGCCACCGGGGTAATAGCGCCGGTACTCGCGGTTCTGGAACAATCCGGGAATTCGCAGCTCGGCGACCCGGTCGGCGGTCTCCGGAGAAACCTGGCGCTTGATGAATACGAAGTCGCGTGCCGTGTCGGTGACGCGTTTGTCGATCTCCTGCGCTGGCATCTCGAGCAATTCCGCCAGCCGCGCGATCTGCTTGCGGCTGATCTTCACCTCGTCCGGAATAGCCCATATCGATTTCACCGGGGTGGTAATGGCGAGCGGCTCGCCGTTGCGGTCGAGGATGCGCCCGCGGCTGGCAGTGATCTCGATCACGCGGCTGTAGCGCGATTCTCCTTTTGCCTGGAGAAAATCGTTATGCATCCCCTGCAGATACCCCGCGCGGGCGATGAGCACGACAAACAGAGAAACGAACGCAAAGGCAAGCAGCCGCGAGCGCCACACAGGCAGGGTGAGTGTGAGCACGGGACTGGTGGCGTACTTCATTGCGCCGGGCTCTCGGGTTTGACAATTTGCAGACGCGTCGCGTCCGGAACGCGCATGCGTAGTTGCCGGCTGGCGATGCGCTCGACGCGCGAGTGCATCGCCCAAGTGCTGGCCTCGAGCTGGAGTTGGCCATATTCGACCTCGAGCTGGCGCGCGCGCTCCTGCTCCTGCTCCAGCTCCGCGAAAAGCTTTCGCGCCTGGTGCTGCGAGGTGACCAGCCCCAGCGCGCAGGCGGTGAGGATGGCGAGCAGAATGGGGGTCGATTTGCTCATGGCGGGCTCAGGCGGATTTTTCGGCGACGCGCAACACGGCGCTGCGGGCGCGGGGGTTTGCCCTTGTCTCTTCCGCGCCGGGCCTCACCGGTTTTCCGAGGATGTGCAGCTTGGGCTCCGGCAGCTCCCGCGCTCTCAACGGCAGGCGTTCCGGCATTGCGGGCCGCGCCGCTTCACGCATGAAGTTCTTCACGATCCTGTCCTCGAGAGAATGGAAGCTGATCACGGCCAGCCGTCCATGGGGCTTGAGCGCGGCCAGCGCCTGCGGCAGCGCTAGCGACAACTCCTCAAGCTCCTGATTGACGTGAATCCGTAGAGCCTGAAACGTCCGCGTTGCCGGATCCTGCCCCGGTTCACGCGTCCGGACGGCCGCACCCACGAGAGCGGCAAGTTGCCCGGTGCTGCGGACAGGCCCCTTTCCCCGAGCAGAAACAATCGCCTTTGCAATCTGTTTAGCAAACCGTTCTTCGCCATAGCCGCTCAATACCTCCCTGATCTCGGCTTCTTCTGCCTGGCCCAGCCACTGCGCAGCGCTCACGCCCCGCGTCTGGTCCATGCGCATGTCGAGCGGCGCATCGAACCGGAAGCTGAATCCCCGCTCCGGATCGTCGAATTGCGGCGACGACACACCCAGATCGAACAGCACCCCGTCCACGGCGCCTGCACCTGTGCCGAGAACCTCGAGGGTCGGCCGCAACTCGCTGAAGCGCGCATGCACCGGCGTGAAGCGCGAATCGCCGATTGCGTGCGCCGCGGTAATCGCGTCCGCATCCCGGTCCAGCGCGATCAGCCGGCCGCGCGGGCCCAGCCGATCGAGAATCAGACTGCTGTGGCCGCCCCTGCCGAACGTCGCGTCCACGAACGTGCCGTCGCGGCGCGCCTCGATCGCAAGCGCATCGACTGCCGGGTGGAGGAGGACGGGGTGGTGCGCATCGGCATTCACAGCGAAAAGTTTTCGGTGCCGGGCGGCGGGTTGGTGCCCACTTGCGCGAGGGCTCTGGTGAGCCGCTCGTCCCACGCGGCGACGTCCCAGATTTCGAAATGGCTTCCCTGCCCCACCAGCATCACGTCTTTCTTGAGATCGGCGTACTTGCGCAGCGCCGGCGAAATCAGCATGCGTCCCTGGCTGTCGAGCTCGAGTTCCTCGGCGAAGCCGACCACCAGCCGCTGCCACCAGCGGGCTTGTTCGTTGAAACTGGAGAGCGCCTGGACTTTTGCGCCTATGGGTTCCCAGGCGAGACGGGGATAGAGAAGCAGACAGCTATCGGGGTGAGCGGTAAGAACCACCGCGCGCCCTCCTGATAGCAACGCGTCGCGATGCCGGGTCGGCACGGCAAGCCTGCCCTTGGCGTCGAGACTCAACTCTGTCGCCCCTTGAAACAACGGTCCCCCTCATGATGGCGGAACAAACACTTTGCAACGCCACAGTTTCCCACTAAATTCTACTTCTCACCACTTTAGAGGAAACCAAGGGGGTGGTCAAGGCTAAAATAGAGAAAATTTTAGCTGCAACAGGGACTTAAGAGAGCTTTCCGAGAATATTCCTTATGTAAAATTAGTGTAAAAAAATGAAGGTCTTATAAAGTAAATCGAATGTAACACATTAAGAACTAAAGGGGTTCCAGAAAAAAGCAATACGAGCCGCCGCGCCCGAATGCCAGGCGCAGGGGTGGTGGCAGTTCAGTGCAGGTGTTTCTTCCCGGGAACGCTCGTGGCGCGGGGCTGGGGGCGGTCTTGCGGGCCCTCGGCGCCGCGGCGCGTGAAAAGCTGGTTGACGAGCGCCGTGACCTCGCCGATCTCGGCGTCGCCGAAATGGCGTGCAAGCAGCGCGGAGACGTCGTCCAGCATGCGCCGGCGTTGCATCTCACGGATCGATTCCGGAGTCGGGCCGACAAAAACCCAGCTGTGCTCGTCCTGTCCGTCCTCCTGGTAATAGCTGACCTCGACCGCGGCCGCCTCCTCCGAGAACGGCGACAGCGACTCGAACGCCCCTTGGAGGGAATTCTGGAAATTGCGCCCGACAAAGCCGGTCCAGCAGATGTCGAGCGCACGGCGGCGGCGGTCGAACACGACGCCGGGCTCGTCCTGGTGAGCGCTGCGCGCGTCGGCAAGGCCGTCCACGTCGACGTAGTCGAACCACAGCCGCAGCGCCTGCTCGACGTCGGTCTGGCTCACCCCGTTCTTCAAGAGCACCGTGCCGTGAACATGAACTTCGGTATGCATGCCGTCACTCCTTCGTTTCCCGATGCTATGCCGCTCGCGCCGGGACTTCAAGCCCGGCGCAGCCGCTCGCGCCGGGGGCATAGTCTCGCACAGTTGTTCGCCGCGCGAACGTCGGCGATAATCGGGGCCGACGCCGCGATGAAATCCGGAAGCAGCACGTTCTTCACCGTTCGTCCCGGCGCCGCCGAACGCGGTTGACGGTCGACCCGGCCTCCATTCGCGAGCAGCGCCGACCGGCGCAATCACCGCCCCCGCTGGGGCACTGGAGCAGAAATGACCGCACCTACCGACACCGTCAACCTCGCCGTGTTCTGCGACTTCGAGAACATCGCGCTCGGCGTGCGCGACGCGAAGTACGCCAAGTTCGATCTTTCCAAGGTGCTCGAGCGCCTGCTCCTCAAGGGCAGCATCGTGGTGAAAAAAGCGTACTGCGACTGGGAGAGGTACAAGGAATTCAAGTCCGACATGCATCAGGCCTCGTTCGAGCTGATCGAGATTCCGCACCTGCGAATGTCCGGCAAGAACTCCGCCGACATTCGCATGGTCGTGGACGCGCTCGACCTGTGCTACACCAAGTCCCACGTGGACACTTTCGTCATCATCAGCGGCGACTCGGATTTTTCGCCGCTCGTGTCGAAACTGCGCGAGAACAACAAGACCGTAATCGGCGTCGGCGTGAAGAATTCCTCTTCCGACCTTCTGATCGCGAACTGCGACGAGTTCATCTTCTACGACGACCTGGTGCGCGAGAAGCCCGCCCGCAGGCAGCCGAGGAAGAAGCCGCAGGGCAGGCCCGCCGCCGCCGGCGAAGCCGCCCCGAAGGATGCCGAGGATAAGACCGAGAAGGCGCTCGAGATGGTGATGGAAACGGTCGAAGCCCTGATCGCCGAGCGCGGCTCCGAGGAAAAGATCTGGGGCTCCATGGTAAAGCAGGCGCTCAAGCGCCGCAGTCCGGGATTCAACGAGTCGTTCTACGGCTTCCCCTCGTTCTCGAAGCTCCTCGACGAAGCCGAATCGCGCCACATGCTGCAGCTCGAGCGCGACGAGAAGTCAGGCGGCTACATCGTCAGGAGCGCTCAGCAGCACGAATAGCCGCGTCGCACGATCCCGGCCCGGATCACGGTTCCTGCGAATCTTTTTTGGATTGCCAGCGGAGCTCAGCTGCGGCCCAGGAAACATTGGTTATCCGCACCTGCCGTCGCGGGAAACGACAATACTGCTTCAGACCCGCTCGATGACAAGCGCGATGCCCTGCCCCACGCCGATGCACATGGTGCAGAGCGCGTAGCGACCCTTCTTCACCTGCAATTGATTGAGCGCCGTGGTCACCAGGCGCGCGCCGGATGCGCCCAGCGGGTGGCCGATGGCGATCGCGCCCCCGTTCGGGTTGAGGTGCGCGGCGTCGTCGGGCAGGCCGAGGTCACGCATCACCGCGAGCGCCTGCGCGGCAAAGGCTTCGTTCAGCTCAATAACGTCCATCTGCCCGAGCTTGAGGCCAGTCTTCTCGAGCACTTTGTTCGACGCCGGTGCCGGGCCCATGCCCATGATGCGCGGCGCCACGCCCGCGGTCGCCATGGCGAGGACGCGCGCCTTCGGCGTCAGCTTGTGTTTTTTCGCCGCGGCGTCGGAGGCGAGGATCATCGCGCAGGCGCCGTCGTTGACTCCCGAGGCGTTGCCCGCGGTGACCGTGCCCTCGGGCTTGACCACGCCTTTCAGTTTTGCGAGCGACTCGAGCGTAGCATCGGGGCGCGGATGTTCGTCCGCCGAGACGATCTTCGGTTCGCCTTTCTTCTGCGCGACGGTGACGGGGACGACTTCCGCCTTGAAAAAACCCGCCGCCTGCGCCGCCGCCCAGCGCTGCTGGCTGCGCGATGCAAAGGCGTCCTGGTCGGCGCGCGCCACCTTGAATTCTGCTGCGACGTTCTCGGCGGTCTCGGGCATGGAATCGATGCCGTACTTCGCTTTCATGAGCGGATTGACGAAGCGCCAGCCGATAGTGGTGTCCTCGATTTTCGCCGCGCGCGAGAACGCGCTGTCCGCCTTGGCAATCACGAACGGGGCGCGCGACATGCTCTCGACACCGCCCGCGATCATGAGTTGGGTTTCGCCGCACTTGATCGCGCGCGCCGCGGTGCCGACGGCATCGAGGCTAGATCCGCACAGGCGGTTCACGGTCGCGCCGGGCACTGTTTGCGGCAGGCCGGCGAGCAGCAGCGCCATGCGCGCGACATTGCGGTTGTCCTCGCCCGCCTGGTTGACGCAGCCGTAGATGACGTCGTCCAGCGCGGCCCAGTCCACCGATGCATTGCGCTCCATCAGCGCCTTGATGGGGAGCGTGGCGAGATCGTCGGTGCGGATCGAGGAGAGCGCGCCGCCGTAGCGTCCGAACGGCGTGCGCACGGCGTCGCAGATGAAGACTTCGGTCATCGTCGTCCTATCGGTTCAATTCAAACAAGCCCGGCAACGGGAATCGCGGCGCCGTGAATGGCGCGCGCGCTGTCTGAGGCGAGAAAAAGAACGACTTCGGCGAGCGCCTCCGGCGCCACCCAGCGGCGCGGGTCGGCTTTGGGCATGGCGGCGCGATTTTGCGGCGTGTCGATGATGCTCGGCATGATGCAATTGACATTGATGCCTTTGTCGCGGAGCTCGGCCGACATGCTCTCGGTCAGCCGGATGACCGCGCTTTTCGAGGCGGCGTAGGCGCCCATGTCCTGTTTGCCGCCGAGGCCGGCGAGGGCCGCGATATTGACGATGCTGCCCTGGCCCGCGGCGAGCATCCCGGGCACCACGGCGCGGGCGGTGTTGATCACGCTTCCCGCGTTGAGATCGATCATCAATTTCCAGGTCTCATCGGGAGTTTCGTGCACGGGATGCCCCGAGCGGAAACCGCCGGCGAGATTGCACAGGACGCTGATGCGGCCGAACCGGGCGCCGGCGAGCTCCACCGCTTTTGCCACGGATGCAGCGTCCGACAAGTCAGCGCGCACGAGCAGCCTGCGCGCATCATCGCCCCCATAGGCGGCGCTCAGGGTCTTGTCATTGTGATCGAGCAAGACCAGCGAAGCGCCAGCCGAGGCGAACGCAGCGGCGACGGCCCGGCCAAGATTGCCGGCGGCGCCTGTGATCAGACAGGTCTTGCCTTGAAATTTCACGAACCGCCCCGCTTCTTATCGGCGCGCGGAACCGTCCGCGCGCCTTGCGATTTCATCCCGCACAGGCACAGTCCAGGCTCCAGCTTCCGCTATCGCCGATTATGAGCGGATGCTGATGCGTCACGGCGACTGCGCGGGGCGGTTCGATGCCAGCGCGCTTGTAGTAGGTGCCGTAGGCATTGACGGGCAGCCAGCCCTGCGCAAGTGGCGGCGCCGGCGGCGCGAGACGCGCGTACGGCCCGGCGCCGTAGACCACTTTTCCGCCCACCATGGTCATGACCGATTCCAGATCCTTGATGGCGTCCTCGGGAATGCTGAAGTAATCGGCCGGGAGAACAACGAGATCCGCGAGCCTGCCGGCTTCCAGCGTGCCCTTGCGGCTTTCCTCGCCGGAGATCCACGCGCCGCCCGAGGTATACAGCCGCAGCGCCTCGGTGCGGTCGAGCAGGTTGCGGTCGCCCTGGAGCTTCGTCCCGCCCAGTGTTTTTCCGGTGATCAGCCAGTGCACGCCGATCCAGGGGTTGTAGCTGGTCGCGCGGTTGCCGTCGGTGCCGCAGGCAAGCGGTATGCCCATCTCGCGGATGCGCGCGATCGGCGGCGCGTCGGCGGCGGCCTGCGCGCCATACTTGGCGAGGAAGGCCTCGCCGTCGAGCGACATGCGGTTCTGGATGTCGATACTCCCGCCCAGCGCCGCAACGCGCTCCAGCGTCCTCGGCTGCAGCGTCTCGCAGTGGTCCAGCCCCCAGCGCAGATTCTTCAACGGCACTTCCCGGTTCACGACCTCCAGCACGTCCAGGATACGGCTCGCCGAAGCGTCGAAACTGGTGTGCTGCCTGAACGGCCAACCCTGGCCGGCTACGTACTTCACCACCGCCGCCAGGTTTTTTTCCATCACGCCCTGCGGCGGCACGGGATAGTCCTTGGCGAAATTGGCGACGTCGCCCGCGGCAAACAGGATGTATTC
>JBGPLD010000014.1:0-10322 GCA_041486325.1 Gammaproteobacteria bacterium | reverse complement strand
CGCTGATCCGCGATTTCCCCGATCGCTACAGGATTTATTCAGAGCGCGAATACAGCTACAACAACATTACGCAGCAGAACCGCAACCGGTTGCTGTGGCTCGATCCGAACGTGGACGGAGTGAAAACCGGGCAAACGGAGGGCGCCGGCTACTGCCTGATCGCCTCCGCGAAGCGCGGGGCGCGGCGCCTGCTGTCCGTGGTGCTGGGGACGGCCTCCGCCGCCCTGCGCGTCCAGGAAAGCCAGAAGCTGCTCAATTACGGATTCCAGCACTACGACGGTGTGCGCCTGTACCAGAAAGACGAGGCGATCAGCACGCTGCATGTCTGGAAGGGCAGCAACTCGAAGCTGAAGGCCGGCGTCGCATCCGACCTGTTCGTCACGATTCCGAAAGGGTCCGCAGACAGGCTGAAAGCCGAACTCGTCAGCCGGCAGCCCCTGATCGCGCCGCTTTCCTCCGGACAGCGCGTCGCGACGCTGCACATCTCGCTCGACGGCAAGCCGTTCGGCGAGTACCCGGTGGTGGCGCTCGAGAACGTCGCGGTCGCGGGATTTTTTGTCCGCGCGTGGGATTCAATGCGGCTGTGGATCAGGTGAACGAAAAAGCTTTGAACCACAGAGGACACAGAGAAAAACAGATTTTTCAAAAAAATTCTCTGCGCCCTCTGTGGTGAAGGCTTTTGGGTGATATTACGATGATCTACCTTAACGGCGAGTTCATGCCGATCGAGCAGGCAAGGATTCCGGTGCTCGACCGCGGCTTCATCTTCGGCGACGGCGTCTATGAGGTGATCCCGGCGTACTCGCGCCGGCCGTTTCGCATCGACGAGCACCTCGCGCGGCTGCAGGCAAGCCTGGATGCGATCCATCTCGACAACCCATATTCCGCGCGAAAATGGGGCGAGCTCATCGGGAAAATCATCGCGGCCAATCCCTGGGAGGACCAGAGCGTCTATTTGCAGGTCACCCGCGGCGTCGCCCCCCGCGAGCACGCCTTTCCCCGGGGCCTGAGGCCGACGGTGTTCATCATGGCCGGTGCGCTCGTGACGCCCTCCGCGGAGCTGGTGAAGAACGGCGCCGGCGCGATCGTGCTGCCCGATTTCCGCTGGCTGCGCTGCGACATCAAGTCCACCTCGCTGCTCGGCAACTGCATGCTGCGCTCGGCCGCGGCCGACGCCGGCTGCACCGAGGCCATTCTCGTGCGCGACGGCCAGCTCACCGAGGCGTCGGCGAGCAATGTGTTCATCGTCAAGAACGGAACCGTACTCGCTCCGCCCAAGTCTCAATTGATATTGCCGGGAATCACTTACGACGTGGTACTCGAGATCCTGCGCGCGAATGCCATCGCGCACGCGGTGCGTCCTGTCGCCGAGAGCGAGTTGCGCTCGGCCGACGAGGTCTGGGTGACCTCGTCCTCGAGGGAAGTACTGGCGATCACCACGCTCGACGGCAAGCCGGTCGGCTCCGGAGAATACGCCGGCAGGCCCGGCCCGCTGTTCGCGCGCGTGCACGCGCTCTACCAGCAGTTCAAGTCCAATGTGATGCGCGCTCCCGCCCATGCCTGAGCTCGATGCACCCGTCCTCGCCTTTCCCTGCGAGTTTCCGATCAAGATACTGGGAAAGACGCAGGCGGGCTTCGCCCAGACGGTCATGGAAGTGGTGAGGCGGCACGCGCCCGACTACGATCCGGCGACACTGGAGATGCGCCCCAGCCGCGAGGGCAAGTATCTTTCGCTGACCTGCACCATACGCGCGGTTTCGCGCGAGCAGCTCGACAGCCTGTACCGGGAGCTGTGCGACCATCCGATGGTCGCGATGGTTCTCTGAAGGATAAATGCGTGATGGGTGAATGCGTGAAGAGCGAAAGCTCAACCCTGAATGCGATGGAGCGCAAACGCCCTTCGCCTTTCACCGTTCACCGTTCGCCGATCGTCAGGCGCCTCGGCCTCGTCGAATACCTTCCGACCTGCGAGGCGATGCGCCGCTTCACCGGCGAGCGCGGCCGCGCCACACCCGACGAGCTCTGGGTGCTTGAGCATCCGCCTATATACACAGTCGGTGTCGCCGGCAGGCCGGAGCATTTTCCGCGCGGCTCGCGCATCCCGTTCGAGCGCACCGACCGCGGCGGGCAGATCACCTATCACGGCCCCGGGCAGGCGATCGTGTACGTGCTGGTGGATCTCGCGCGGCGCGGCCTCACCGTCCGCGCCATGGTGCAGCTCATCGAGCAGGCCGTGATGGACACGCTCGCGACGCATGATATTCCTGCATCGCGCAGGACCGGCGCGCCGGGTGTGTACGTGAACGGCGCGAAAATCGCGGCGCTCGGGCTGCGCGTGCGGCGCGGCTGCTGCTACCATGGCGTCGCGCTCAACGTGAACATGGACCTCGAGCCTTTCTCCGCGATCGATCCCTGCGGCTATCCCGGCCTCGCGGTCACCCAGACCACGGCGCTCGGCGTCGCCGCGGACGTGGACGAGATGGGGACAGCAATGACCCGGCGCATCGCCCGGCTGCTCGAAGACAAGCATGACGGCAATCGCTGAAAAGAAAAAAGGCGAATTGAAGACGCGCATCCCGATCCAGGTTGCGCCGCAGGAGAGGCTCGCCAAGCCCGAATGGATCCGCGTGCGCGCGGCCTCCGAGGGCTCGCGCTTTCACGAAATCAAGCGCATCCTGCGCGACAACAGGCTGCACACGGTGTGCGAAGAAGCCTCCTGTCCCAACATCGGCGAATGCTTCGGCAAGGGCACCGCAACCTTCATGATCCTCGGCGACCTGTGCACGCGCCGCTGCCCGTTCTGCGACGTCGCCCACGGCCGGCCGCTGCCGCCCGACGCGGAAGAACCCATGCACCTCGCGCAGACCATCGCCGCGCTCAAGCTCTCCTACGTCGTCATCACCAGCGTGGACCGCGACGATCTGAAGGACGGCGGCGCGAAACATTTCGCCGACTGCATCCGCGCCGTTCGTGAGAAATCGCCCGTGACGCGCATCGAGGTTCTGGTGCCGGACTTCCGCAGTCGCCTCGAGCGCGCGCTCGATGCCCTGGACGCAGCACTCCCCGATGTGATGAACCATAACCTTGAAACTGTGCCGCGCCTGTACAGGAAGGCGCGCCCCGGCGCGGACTACGCGAATTCGCTCAAGCTGTTGAAGGATTTCAAGGCGCGCCACCCGCAGATTCCGACCAAATCGGGGTTGATGGTGGGGCTGGGAGAGACCGACGAGGAAATCCTCTCGGTCATGCGCGACCTGCGCGCGCACGGCGTGAACATGCTCACCATCGGACAGTACTTGCAGCCCTCCGCGCACCACCTGCCGGTGCTGCGCTACGCGCCGCTGGAAGTCTTTGCCCAATTCGAACGCGAAGCGAACGCGCTGGGCTTCAGCCACGCCGCAGTCGGGCCGATGGTGCGCTCGAGCTACCACGCCGACCAGCAGGCGCACGCCGCGGGCGTGGCCTGATCGGCCGACCGCCTTGCGCGACGAGCTCGCAAGGAGTGCCCCGTGAATCGCAATTCCGCCCTAGTTGCCGCGCTTGTCATCCCGGCTCACGCATTTGCGGCCGGACTCGCGGACCTGAGCAACAGGGACGCTGTCGCCGGCTTGAAGGAGGCTCTCTCAAGGGGCTCCGAGGCGGCGGTATCGCGCCTGGGCGTGGAGAACGGATTCTTCGGCAATGACCGGGTGAAAATTCCCCTGCCTGAGTCGCTGAAAAAAACAGAAAAAATGATGCACTCGTTCGGCATGGGCAGGCAGGCCGACGAGCTCGTGCTGCGCATGAACCGCGCGGCGGAAACCGCCGTGCCCGAGGCAAAGGCGCTGCTCGTGGGCGCGGTGAAGGCAATGAGCGTGCAGGACGCGAAAGGCATCCTCGCCGGCGGCGATGACGCCGCAACTCAATATTTCAAGCGCACCACCTCCGGGCCGCTGACGCAGAGATTCCTGCCGATCGTGAGGACGGCGATGGAGAGAGTCAAGCTCGCGCAGGCCTACGACGAATTCGCCGGCCACGGCGCGAGGCTCGGCCTGGTGAAGCAGGAAGACGCGAAGCTGGATGGCTACATCACGCGCAAGGCGCTCGACGGCCTGTTTCTCGTCATCGCCGAAGAGGAAAGGAAGATCCGCCGGGACCCGATGGGTGCGGCGAGCGACCTCATCCGGAAGGTGTTTGGCGCAATCGGCAGATAGCGCTGCTCCGGGCCGGCGCAAGCGCGGCTAATAGAACATCTCTGTTTTCCCGCCGCCGCGCGACACCTCCTGCAGCGCCCGCCAGACGACGCTTGCCGCTTTCTGCAGCCCCGCCTTCGACATCAGCGTCTGGTCCGCGTAGTCGCCGGCCTCGGTCGCCACGCCGCGCAGGTCGACGACCGAGATGCGAGCTTCGACAGCGCGGCGCAGGATCCTGTCGTTGAAAATGGCGAGCGCCGCCGCTGCGGCGCGCTGGCGTACGGGCTCGACGTAGCGCGGAAGCCACATGGTGCAGATCACCGTCGGCAAGCCGGTCGTCTGCGCGGCATAGATGAGGCCCTCGATCACGTCCTCGAACTGGTCAGCGGCGAAAGACAGCCGCGCGAGCCCTTCCTGATAGGAAGCCGGCTGGCCTTCGAGCAGTCCGCTGGTCTCGATCGCGCGATTGCCCTCGACGCTGATCAGCACGTGCGTCGCGTCCGCCGGAAATTCCAGCAGCCTTGAGCGGCGCACCAGGTCGCCCGCAGGCAGGATCGTGAGCTTCCACGATGGATTCGCGCCCGGCCTGAGCTTGCTTTCGAGGGCTCCCGCGCCCTGCTCGCGTATGCGTGCAAGGGTGCCAAGCGCGTCGCCGATCAGCACCACATGGCGAATGGCTGGCTCCCCGGCAGCCGGGCCCGCGAGTGAATCGGGATTGTCATTTCGATTCATGCGCCTCCTTCCATCAAGCGCTCAATGCGCTTCTTCCCAATTTCGCCCCGAGCCGACATCCACCACCAGCGGCACCTTCAGCCTGGCCACCCCGCCCATGAGCTTCGGCAATTCGGCTTTCACGCGCGCAAGCTCGGCGTCGGGCACTTCGAGCACGAGCTCGTCGTGCACCTGCATGATAAGCCTTGTGACAAGGTCTTCCTGATCGAGCCATCCCTGCACCGCGATCATCGCCAGCTTGATCAGGTCTGCGGCAGTGCCCTGCATGGGCGCGTTGATCGCGGCGCGCTCGGCGCCGCCGCGGCGCGCCGGGTTGGAGCTCTTGATCTCCGGCAGCCACAGGCGCCGGCCAAAGACGGTCTCGACGAAGCCCTGCTCTTTCGCCAGCGAGCGCGTCTCTTTCATGTAGCGGTCCACGCGCGGATAGCGCATGAAGTAGCTCGCGATGTAGGCCTGCGCCGTGGCGCGCTCGATTCCCAGTTGCTGCGCGAGCCCGAACGCCGACATGCCGTAGATCAGGCCGAAGTTGATCGTCTTGGCGTAGCGCCGTTCCTCGGAGGTGACTTCTTTCAGCGTGCGCCCGAAAACGTCCGCCGCGGTGGCGCGGTGGATGTCCTCGCCCGCCTCGAAGGCGCGCAGCAGGTTCTCGTCACCGGAGATGTGCGCCATGATCCGCAGCTCGATCTGGGAGTAGTCGGCGCTGACGATGGCGGCGCCTTCGGGTGCAACGAAAGCCTCGCGGATGCGCCGGCCCTCGGGCGTCCTCACCGGGATGTTCTGCAGGTTGGGATCGTTCGAGGCGAGCCGGCCGGTCACCGCCGTCACCTGGCCGTAGTTGGTGTGCACGCGGCCGGTCCTCGAATTCACCATTTTCGGCAGCTTGTCCGTGTAGGTGGATTTGAGCTTCGACATCTCGCGGTAGTCGAGCAGGACTTTGGCGAGCGGGTGGTCCAGAGCCAGTCTCTCCAGGACTTCCTCGTCGGTGGAAGGCGCGCCGGAGGGCGTCTTCTTGAGCACCGGCATGCCTTTGCGCTCGAAGAAGATTTCGGCGATCTGCCTGGGCGAGCTGAGGTTGAACGGCTGTCCCGCCTCCTTGTGCGCGAGCTGCTCGAGCTCCATCATTTTCCGGCCAAGCTCGCTCCCCTGCGCTTCGAGCTGAGCACCGTCGATCAGCACGCCGTTGCGCTCCATGCGGAACAGCACCTCGCGCACCGGAATCTCGATCGCGCTGTATACGTACGCGAGTTTGGCGTCGGCCTCGACCTTCGGCCAGAGCGCCCGGTGCAGCTGCAGGGTGATGTCGGCGTCCTCGGCTGCGTACTCTGTGGCGCGGGCGATATCCACCTGGTCGAAGGGGATGCGCTGCGCTCCGGTCCCGGTGACCTCGTCGTAGGTGATGGTCTTGGCGCCCAGGTGCCGCAAGGCGAGGCTGTCCATGTCGTGGCGCGCGTGGCTCTCGAGCACGTAGGACTGGAGCAGCGTATCGTGGACGATCCCGCGAAGCGCCACGCCGTGGTTGGCGAGCACGTGCTGGTCGTACTTGATGTTCTGCCCGAGCTTGCGGTGCCGCGCGCTCTCGAGCCAGGGCTTCAGGATCGCGAGCGCCGCCTCCACGCCGATCTGCGCCGGCGCGCCGGCATAATTGTGCGCAAGCGGCACGTAAGCCGCGTGGCCGGCGACGGTCGAGAACGACATGCCGACCAGCTGTGCCTGCATCGGTTCCAAACTTGTCGTCTCGGTGTCGAAGGAAACGAGCTCCGCTGATTCAAGGGTCTCGAGCCAGACTTTCAGCCCGGACACGGTTAAAAGGGATTCGTACCGGCGCTCCGTGTTCGCCTGCGCGGGTGAGGCCTGTTCCGCCGCGGGCGGCGGATTTTCCCCGGCCCCGGCCGTGACGTCCTTCAGCCAGTTCTTGAAGCCGAAGCGGCTGAATAATTCCGCGAGGCTCGCTGCGTCGCGCGGAGCGAGCTTGAGGTCCTCGAGCGTAAGCGGCAGCTTGACGTCGCACTTTACCGTTAGGAGTTCTTTTCCCTTGGGCAACCAGGCGAGAGACTTGCGCAGGTTCTCGCCGACTACGCCGCCGATCTCGCCGGCGTGCTCGACCACCGAGTCGAGCGAGCCGTACTGCGAAAGCCATTTCACCGCGGTCTTGGGACCGACCTTGTCCACTCCGGGAACGTTGTCCACGCTGTCGCCGACGAGCGTCAGGTAATCGAGCATTCGTTCGGGTGCGACGCCGAATTTGGCCTTCACCCCGTCCGGATCAAGGCGCTCGTTCGTCATAGTGTTGACGAGCGTAACGCGCTCGTTGACGAGCTGCGCCAAGTCCTTGTCGCCCGTGGAGATCACCGTATGCATTCCGCGCTTCTCCGCTTCGCGGGCGAGCGTGCCTATGACGTCATCGGCCTCAACGCCCTCGACCTGGACCAGCGGCCAGCCGAGCGCGCGGATCGCATCGTGCAGCGGCGCAATCTGGCCTGCGAGCTCGTCGGGCATCGGCGGGCGGTGTGCCTTGTATTCCGGATACAGATCGTCGCGGAAAGTCCTGCCTTTGGCGTCGAACACGCAGGCGATATAGCTCGCCTTGTAGTCGGCGAGCAGCCGTCGTAGCATGTTGATTACGCCGTAGATCGCGCCGGTCGGCTCGCCCGCGGCGTTCCTCAGATCGGGCAGCGCATGAAAAGCTCGATACAGGTACGACGACCCGTCAACCAGCAGCAGCGTCTTTTCCAAGGGATTTTATGAGCGACAAGATTCCGAAACCATCCGACACCATGTCGCATTCGGCTTTCACCGCAGCCGAGGCCTGGCACCTGTTCGGCATTATGTCAGAATTCGTCGAGGCCACCGAGCGGCTGAGCCAGATACGCCCCGCGGTCAGCGTGTTTGGCAGCTCCCGCATTGCCGCCGGTCATTCCTACTATGCGCTCGCCGAGCGCATCTCGCAGATGCTCTCCGACGCCGGATTTTCTGTGATCTCGGGCGGCGGCCCCGGCATCATGGAGGCCGCGAATCGCGGCGCGCATTCCGGCCGTTCGCCCTCGGTGGGACTGAACATCGAGCTGCCGCGCGAGCAGTTCGGCAACTCGTACCAGGACATCGCGCTCACGTTCCGGCATTTTTTCGCGCGCAAGGTGATGTTCGTGAAGTTCGCCAGCGCCTACGTGTTTCTTCCCGGGGCATTCGGCACCCTGAACGAGCTCAGCGAAGTGCTGAACCTGATCCAGACGGGCAAGAGCGCGCGCATCCCGGTAATTCTCGTGCACGAACCGTTCTGGCGCGGACTGCTCGCCTGGTTCCGCGACTGCCTGGTCGGCGAGAAACTGATCGACGCGCGCAGCCTGGACCTGATTCAGGTGATAGACGATCCGCAGGCCGTAGTGGACGCGATCTTCAAGCACTATGAGCACCGCAGTTTCAATCCGCTGCCCACGGAGCGCGAAACGCTCCTCAAGCTCTAGACTGTAGCGCCCGAGCGCGCCACCTATCATCGTCAATTCTGCTAGACTGCCCTCGAAAAAAATGTTTCGCAACATATTGCGCCACGTCCTGTTGCTGCTGTTGCTTGCTGTTGCGCTGCCGATATCGGCGCAGCCGCGGCCCAAGCTCGAGCCGCTTCCGGAACCTCCGCCTCCTCCGCCGGGCGCCACCACCGAAGAACCCGGCGAGCCCGCGGTGCGCATCAGACCGGGAGAAACCATGCAGGTCGAGGAACACGTCATAGACGGCAAGCGCGTGGTGCGCACGACCACGGCCTCCGGCAGCGTGTATTACCTGATCGAGGACCTGGGCGACGGCCCCGGTCTCAGGAACGAGAGTCTCGATAGCGGCGTGCGGGTCCCCCTCTGGGTGATTCGCCAGTTCTGATCTCCGCGGCCGCGCGAGCGCCTGGGCATGTGACCGCTGCCCCCCATGTCAGTCTTTACTCGCGTCACCGCCGACGAACTCGCCGCCTGGTTGAAGCGTTATGCCATCGGCACGCTCCTCGACATGCAGGGCATCGCAGCGGGCGTCGAAAACACCAATTATTTCGTCACCACGTCCCATGGCCGCTTCGTGCTTACGCTCTTCGAGAAGCTGGGCGCGGCCGAGCTGCCTTTCTATCTGAACCTCATGGCGCATCTGGCGCGCCACGGCATTCCCTGCCCGGCGCCGATCGCCGACGAGGACAACGACTATCTCGGAACGCTCAACGGAAAGCCGGCCACCCTCGTCACCTGCCTGCCCGGTGCGCCCGTGCCCGCGCCCGGGGTTCTCCATTGCGAGCGGGTCGGCGCAGTTCTCGCCGACATGCACCTCGCAGGCAGGAGCTACGGCGGCGCTCTGGAGAATCCGCGCGGCCCGATGTGGTGGCGCGAGGCGGCGGGGAAAATCATGCCGTTCCTCGACGAAGACCGCCGTGCGTTGCTGCAAACGGAGCTCGAGTTCCAGTCGCGGCATCGCTTCGTCGAGCTGCCCCGCGGCCCGGTCCATGCCGACCTGTTCCGGGACAACGTGCTGTTCGATGGAGAGCGCATAGGCGGAGTGATCGATTTTTACTTTGCCGGCATTGACGCGCTGCTTTTTGACGTCGCCGTGACCGTAAATGACTGGTGCGTCGATTCAAGCGGCGGGATCGACGCGGCGCGCGGGACGGCGCTGCTTTCGGCCTACCGCAGGGCGCGGGAATTCTCCGCTGCGGAGCACGACGCATGGCCCGTGATGCTGCGCGCGGGTGCGCTGCGGTTCTGGCTGTCGCGGCTGCACGACTTCTACCTGCCGCGCGCCGGGGAGCTGACCCACGCGCACGACCCCGAGCATTTCCGCCGCGTGCTCGAGGCGCGTCGCGCGCATCCGGATCCCCTTGCCTGACTGGCGCACGCGCGACAGACTTGCGGATTCGGAAATGAGCGGAATACGGCGGAATTAGCTTATGCGTATAGTCCCGGCCAGAAGCGGGTGGATGTGGCTTGCGAAGGGCTTTGCGCTGTTTCGCCGAAGTCCGGCGATGTGGCTGCTGCTCGTGTTCACCTACTGGATCGCCGTGGCGCTGCTCGGCCAGGTCCGGTACGTCGGCCTGGTTGCGTCCACAGTTCTGCTGCCCGCGTTTTCAGTCAGCTTCATGATCATGTGCGCTGTGCTGGACCAGGGCGGAATGCTCAGACCGGCGCTCCTGTTTTCCGGTTTTCGCAGCCAACTCCCGAGATTGATCACGCTGGGCAGCCTGTACCTCCTGTCGATCGCGCTCGTGCTCGCAGTTGCATCGCTGGCCGACGGCGGCGAGCTTCTCGCGTGGATGTTCTCCGGCAGGGAGCCGCAAATAGAGGCGATCCGCGACGGCAGCGTCTTGCGTGCGCTCGTGCTCGCGGCTCTGGCCGGCGCGCCGGTGCTGATGGCCTTCTGGTTTGCCCCCGTCCTTGCCGCATGGGACCGGATGGG
>JBGPLD010000013.1:0-10418 GCA_041486325.1 Gammaproteobacteria bacterium | reverse complement strand
CTGCGGCGGGACGCTGCAACTGGTGCTGGAGCCGGTCACCGCGGAGTCGAAACTGAAGGACCTGCTTGGTTTTATCGAGCGCCACGAGCTGGCCGCGCGCTTTCTCGACATGGAGACCGGCAAGGTGCGCATTGATCCGGGCAAGTGGTCCGACCTGCTCGAGTTCGACGGCAAGATCCTGAAGTCGGTGCACGGCCCGCGCTGGCGGCTGCTCTTGATCGGTGCGGGGCAGCTCTCGCGCTATCTCGCGCAGATGGCGCAGGCGCTCGACTATCACGTGAGCGTTTGCGATCCGCGCGGAGAATACGCCGAAGGCTGGGACCTGAAGGACGTGCCGATCAACCGCGGCTACCCCGACGACGTGGTGCTCGCGATGAATCTCGACGCCCATAGCGCGGTGGTGGCCGTGACGCACGATCCCAAGCTCGACGATGCGGCGCTGCTGGAAGCGCTCAAGTCGCCGGCGTTCTACGTCGGCGCGCTGGGATCGAAGAAGAACAACGACGTGCGCCGCAAGCGGCTCGCGGATTTCGACCTTGCCGCATCCGAGATCGCGAGGATGCGCGGTCCCGTGGGACTGAAGATCGGCTCGAAGACGCCGCCTGAAATTGCGGTCGCCATCCTCGCCGAGATGACCGCGGTGCGCCGCGGCGTCGAGATTCCCGAGACCATCGAGCCGCCGAAGGGCAATGTTTCGGCCGGATGCGCGGTGCCCCAGAATTGATTTGCCTTCCCCCGAGGGGAAGGGAGTAGGAAACCATGGTCGCAAACATCCGCGGCATTCTTCTCGCCGCCGGTTCCGCCAAGCGCTTCGGCTCGAACAAGCTGCTTCAGGCGCTGCCTCCCGGTACCGTTGACGCCGGCATGCCGATCGCGCTCGCCTCCGCGAAACATTTGATCGGAGCGCTGCCCGATTCCATCGCGGTCCTCAGGCCGCGCGCGCAGAAGCTGGGCAAGCTGCTCAGGGACGCGGGCTGCAACACAGTCGTCTGCAAGAACGCGGCCAACGGCATGGGTACGAGCCTCGCCGCGGGAATCAAGGCGGCATCGGACGCCGACGGCTGGATCGTGGCGCTGGCCGACATGCCTTTCATTCGCCCCGAAACCATCAAGGCCATCGCCGGGGCGCTTGCGCAAGGCGCGACGATCGCCGCCCCATCTTATCGGGGCGAGCGCGGCCACCCGGTGGGCTTGGCGCGGCGTTTTTATGAAGAGCTGATCAGCTTGCAGGGCGACGCCGGAGCGCGGCAGGTGCTGGCGCAGCATCCCGACTCGATCACCACGCTCGACGTGGGCGACCCCGGGGTGCTGCGCGACATCGACAAGCCTTCAGATCTCGCGCGCTAGCAGTTCGGCCGATCGGCGCGCGCGGGCCGCTGCCTGTCGCTTGCGAATTGTCTGCAACCTGGGGTTGCCGGTGCGCTGCGCATTAGCGGCCACTCAAGCCGGCAGTCCGTGCAGCTTTTCGCTTTGTCCCCCAGCGGAATCCGCGATTGAGCAGTTGCTCGATGGCAGCGGCCGGCAAGGGCTTGCTGTAAAGGTAGCCCTGACCCTCCTGGCAGCCCTCGTTGAGCAGAAAATTGTGCTGCTCCCGGGTTTCGACGCCCTCCGCGATGACTTGCAGTTTCAGGCTCTTGGCAAGTGCAATGATTGCCTTGGCGATTGCGACGTTGCCCGCATTCTTGGGTATGCCATTGGTAAATGAGCGATCGATCTTCAGCGTTTGCACCGGGAAATCCTGCAGATAGCTCAGCGACGAATAGCCGACCCCAAAGTCGTCTATCGCCAGTTTGATGCCCATCGCATTGAGCTCGTCCAGCGCCCGCCGCGGTTTGTCCCGGCTCATGATGGTGCCTTCGGTAATCTCCAGGCATAACCGGGTCGCGCTCCAACCGGTGTCGGCAAGAATCCGTCCCACCCTGCCGGGGAACTCGGGATCCCAGAAGGTGTGCGGAGAAATATTGACGGCAATCGTTCTCGGAAGGGCGCCGCCGCGAACCCACTCCACGCACTGCCGGCATGCAGTGTTCAGCACCCAGTCGGTAATCGCATTGATAAGGCCCATCTCCTCGGCCAGCGGGATGAAATCGGACGGAGGCACCGAACCCAATTTCGGATGCTGCCAACGCAGCAGCGCCTCCATGCCGGTGATTTCCCCGCTCGCCAGGTCCACGCAGGGCTGGTAGTGCAATTCGAACTGCTGCCTTTCAATGGCTTGCTTGAGGCTGTTGGTCAGAAGCAGCCGGGAGTTGATTGCCAACGCCATCGCCGGCGAGAAAAACTGGTAGGTGTTGCGTCCCTGGTTCTTTGCCTCGTACATCGCGGTGTCGGCGGTGGTCAGCAGGGACTCTACATCGGTCGCATCGTCAGGGAAGAAACTGATTCCGATACTGGCGAACACCGAGATCTCGTGCTCACCGCACGGCGCTTTCTCCGACAGCACGCGGAGCAGCTTGCGCGCAACCACGACTGCGCTTTCGCGGCTGGGAACATTTTCAAGCAGGACCGTGAACTCGTCGCCGCCCACGCGCGCGATGGCGTCGTCTTCGCGCAGGCAGGTGCGGACGCGGACGCCCACGGTCTGCAGCAACCGGTCGCCCGCCACGTGCCCGTATGTATCGTTGACCGCTTTGAACCCGTCCAGATCGATGAACAGCAGCGCAATCTGCGAGTTGAGGCGTTTGGCGCGTTCGATGGCATTCTTGCACACGCCTTCAAAGGTGGTGCGGTTGGGCAGCTGGGTCAGCGAATCGTGCTGGGCGAGGTGCTCGAGCTTGCGCTCATATTCCTTGTACGCTGAGATATCGCTGAGTACGGCGACGTAATGGGAGACCTTTCCGTTGTCATCGCGCACAGCGCTGATGCTGAGCAGTTCGGGGTAGTTCTCGCCATTCTTGCGCTGGTTCCATATCTCGCCCTGCCATTTGCCGGTTTTGTGCACCGTTCTCCAGAGCGAGACATAGAACGCCGCATCGTTGTGTCGCGACATTGGATAGTGTGGTTTCTTCCCGGCCATTTCGGCTTCGCTATAGCCTGTGATCGCGGTATAGGCGCTATTGACCGATACAATGTTGCGCCGCGAGTCGGTGATGACGACACCTTCGGACATGTTGGCCATTGCATTTGCCGACACGCGCAGTTCTCTTTCGGTATTGAGCCGTTCCGTGATGTCGCGAATAATCGCCAGGCGTACGGGACGATCCCCCCATTTGGTGGCGCTGTAGTTGACCTCGACCGGAATCCCGCGTCCATCCGCGTGCCTGACCTGGTGACGAGTTACGGGCGGGGTGCCATTTTCTCCCCAGCGGCTGTCGGCCAAGGCACCGTCCGGATGGGGAAAAATATCGACATAGGGAGACCCGATCAGCAGGCGAGCGGGCTTGCCGATGATTTGTTCGGCCTGCTGGTTGACCTCGATCATCGTTCCTGTTTCGCGATCAACCACGATGAGCGCGTCGCCGGCGGTGTTCAGCAGCAGGCGATACTGTTCTTCCGATTGGCGGATGCCGCCCAATACGCGCAGGGATAGGAACGCGCCCAGGACGATCAGCACCACAATAATTCCGGCGGTAACGAGAAAAAGCAGACCTGTGACCCATCGAGCGGCGTCTCCAAGGGTCGCGGTAAACAGCGCCTCGAGTGGCCTCACCGAATCGTTGACCGCCTCCACCTGGCGCACCAGCGCGTCGACGCGATTCGAGGACGGGGTGGCGGAGTCTATCTCGGCGCTCAGTTCACGCGCCAAGCCTTGCATCTTGACGATATGTTCATCGCCTTGGGTCCAGTAATCGACCACCCGCTGGAGATAGGAAATGCGGGAGCAACAGCGAAACAGCAGGATCATGCCGGAAATATCCTCGGGATGATTCCCGCCCTCGAGAAAACCCTGTCTTGCCGCCGCTGGGTCGTAATTCGCCTTGAGCAGTTCAAGCCGTGCCATGCGGTCCCCGAGCGGTACCGCCAACGCTCCTTCGAACTGCTTCAGGTATTCCGGATTTCGCGTCCGCGCGTACCGCTCGAGCAGATACACCGCGTCGCGCTGTGCCTTGGACCACAGTCCTTCGCCCGCCACGTAGCCTCGAACCGAGGACTGGACCGCAATCGCGGCGAAGGTGAGGGCAAGCGATACGACGGTGATGAAAAGAAAAATAATCAGAACAGGAAGGAGTTTTCGCCGCAGCGGCTGCTGCGAAATCCTGTTTTGAAGCATTTACTCCCCCGACGCGTATCCCCGACGGGATTTAATAAGAGGCGTCCGATGCGATCACGCCGCTCGCTTGCGCTGCTGATCAATCAGAAGCGTCGGTGAGATTTCCTTGTTTCCCACCGCATCGGGCAGCAGGCAATAATCCAAGGTGAGCTGCATGTACTCATAACTTGTGCGAATGCAAGAACTCAGCAGCGCTATACCTCGGGCGGTCGGGTTGCCTCCCATGATGCTGCAGATGATTTCGAGTGCTTCCCAGGGGTGGGTATCGTCATATTGCGCATGGACTTTCAGCCACTTCATGGCTTTCTTGCGGACACCCGGGTCAAAAGCGTTTTCGTAGGAATTGTTGGAACAAATGAGCGCGGACCACTCGCCCGTGGCTCCTTCTATAGCATAGTTGGTCGCCGCCATACTTGCAGCAAGTGTATCGCGGTTACACGTATGCCAGCACCAGTGACTGAGCGCGTGGGTGGCAAGCGGCACGGAACCGTAGATCAACTCCTCCCTGCTGACACCGCTGGCGACCGCCCAGTCGACCCAGTGATCGGCGTGGTTTTGCTCGATGCGGATATTTTGAATCAGGTATTTGCGCGCCATGTCGTGCCCGCGGGTGCGGCCGTATTGCAGCTTCAGCAAATTGAGGGCCATGTACTGGGGAAACTGTTCAATGACCGGCCATACGCCCACCATGAAGTTGCGCGTCGCCCGCTCATCGAGCTTGACGTCCCGCATCAAGTGGAAAAGCTTGTGGTTCACTACTCGTTGCTTGGCATCCTCGCAGTTGTGCACCATTTCCTGCGCCCACTGCGGGTAGCTGCTGAGCTTCATCAACGGGCCAGATCTGACAAATTCGTCGCTCATGGGAACGGTCTCCTGGGGAAATTACGATGAAGTTGCAAGCAAATGCTGGAATACATCAGTGAGTATATTCGCATCGGCTGCAAGAATGCTTGGACAGTTCATGGCAAAGTTTCCACCACCACATAATGCGTGGTCCGTTTAAGCATGTCAAGGGAATAATGAGAACCCGGCTCGGGCCCGATTTTCAAGAACCGCCTTTCAAGCGGCTGGCAGCACAGTCTCGGATTGCTTGAGGTACTCCGCCGAAATAACGGTTGGACGGAGGAAGGCTTGCGAAGTTTGAAAATCATCGAATAATCCAGGACCGGCGAGCTCTTATTTTTTCGCTCTTTTTTTCCATCGAGCGCTTGCGGCTTTTACGGCTATCTCTCTGCGCTTGCTCAATGAAAGACGAGCGGCACGCGCTTTACCCCCGATGGGACCGCCTATTTTCCCGAGCGCAGACATGACGCGACGGAGTTCGTCCGGGGTAGGGGGGGCGATCTGTTCGCCTTTGACCCGGGCTGTGGCAAAATCACCAAGCTGCCTCGCCAGAGCGACCGGATCGGGAGGACGCTTTAACCGTTTTGCCGCGGACTTCACCATGCCTCAGTATGGCACAATCCAGCATGCTTGAACAGATCAAGGACATTTTGAAGGGACTACACCCCGCGCCCTCGGCCGAGTCGGAGGCGTGCCGACAGCTCTGACTTAGGGGAGCACGAGAGGCCAAGGAAGGGGCGGGAGCCTTCCTTTCCGCCCGGGTCCCCTCGTGTCGTGAAAGACGCGTAGTGTCGGCGTAAAATCGTGGGCTGAAGCCACACTTCAGCCCCGGATGAACGCTCCCGACCGCCCGCTTTCCGTACAGTACTCGGACATCGCCGCCGCCGCCGAGCGGCTGGCCGGTCACGCGCACCGCACACCGGCGCTCACCTCCCGGACGGTCGACGAGCGCACCGGCGCGGAAGTGTTTTTCAAGTGCGAGAATCTGCAGCGCATCGGCGCGTTCAAGTTCCGTGGCGCCTACAACGCCATGTCGCAGTTGCCGCCCGAAGAGCGCAAACGCGGCGTGCTCGCCTATTCCTCGGGCAACCACGCTCAGGCCGTTGCGCTTGCCGGAAAGCTGCTCGGAGTCCGCGTCACGATCGTGATGCCGGCGGACGCTCCCGCCGTGAAGATCGAAGCGACCCGCGGCTATGGCGCCGAGATCGTGCTCTACGACAAGCACAAGGAAGTGCGCGAGGAGGTGGCGGTAAGAGTTGCGCGGGAGCGCGGGCTCGCGATGATTCCGCCTTTCGACCATCCGCACGTGATCGCCGGGCAGGGCACGGCGGCGAAGGAGCTGATCGAAGACGCGGGGCCGCTCGATTATCTTTTCGTGCCTTGCAGCGGCGGCGGATTGATCTCCGGATGCGCCGTCGCCGCTTCGGCGCTCGCGCCAGGCTGCAAGGTGATCGGAGTCGAGCCCGAGGCGGGCGACGATGCCACGCGCTCCTTCAAGACGAAGACGCTGCAAACCTGCCACAACCCGGACACCATCGCCGACGGGGCGCGCACCCACGCGCTCGGGCAACTGACCTTTCCGCTGGTGCTGCGCTACGTGCACGACATGGTGACGGTGAGCGATCCGGAACTCGTCAGGGCCATGCTTTATCTGTGGGAACGCATGAAGATCATCGTCGAGCCGACCGGCGCGCTCGGCGCCGCGGGCCTGTTCGAGCGCGGACTGCCGGTCGCAGGAAAGCGCGTCGGCGTGATCCTCTCCGGCGGCAACGTCGACCTGAAGTTGTTGGCTAAATATTTTTAGCGTCGCGTCCACACCTGCCAGCGCTCCTTTCCCGCGAACACCGGAATTGAATCGCCGACCGGCGCGTCGGCGGCGAGATCGAAGTTTCCGCTCAGCAACGTGTTCAGCTCCATCTGATTGAGCCCGAACGGCGGGCCGCGCTCGTTGTCGTCAAAAAAGAAGAATCCCGCGAGCCTGCCGCCGGGCCGCAACAGCCGGGCGATGCGCGGCGCGTAGCGCGGCCACACCAGCCGCGGCAATGCGCAAAGAAAAGCGCGTTCGTAGACCAGATCGAACGGCCCGCCGGCATCGAAGTCGAAGAAATCCGCAAGGCGCACGAGGTGCGCAAGCGGCCCGAGAACCTGTCGCGCCCGCTCCACCGCGGCCGGCGCGAAATCGATCGCGAACACCTCGAATCCGGCTTCGGCGAAAGCGCGTACCTCGTAGCCCGAGCCGCAGCCCGGAATCAGGACGCGCTGCCCGCGCGGCTCCGCTTTCAGGAACGGGCCGAGCGCGTCGGGGGCGCGGCCCGCATCCCAGGGCGTGAAGCCTTCGCGAAAGCGTTTCTCCCAGAAATCGGGCCGCGCTGCGTCTTTCTTTGGTGACATTATCGGCCTTCCTTGGTTGAGATCATCTCTCCGGTGGCCATCTCTCCGGCCCGCCGCGCTGCATCGCGTCGGGCGTTCGGCTGAATATCCGCCTCACCCCTTCACGCACACGACCTGCTTCAGCGTGTGCACGACCTCGACGAGGTCGGTCTGGTCGGCCATGACCTTGTCGATGTCCTTGTAGGCTCCCGGAATCTCGTCGAGAACGCCCTTGTCCTTGCGGCATTCGACGCCTTGCGTCTGCACTTCGAGGTCGGCGCGAGAGAAGCGGCGCTTCGCTTCGCTGCGGCTCATGCGGCGCCCGGCGCCATGGGCGCAGGACGAGAAGGAATCGGGATTGCCCTTGCCGCGCACGATGTAGGAGCACGCTCCCATGCTGCCCGGGATGATGCCGAGCTCGCCATCGCGCGCGCTGATCGCGCCCTTGCGCGTGACATAGACGCGCTGGCCGAAATGTTTTTCCTGCTGCACGTAATTGTGATGGCAGTTGATCGCTTCGCCCGTGACATCGAACGCCGGCAAGTGGCGGCGCAGCGTGCCGGCGATCAGGTCCATCATTTCGCGCCGGTTGGCATAGGCGTAGTCCTGCGCCCAGCCGACCGCCTCGATGTAGTCGTCGAACAGCTTCGAGCCTTCGTTGAACCACGCGAGATCGCGGTCGGGGAGATGGATGTCGCGCTTTTGCATTTCCTCGCGCGCCTCGGCGATAAAATACCGGCCTATGCAGTTGCCAATGCCGCGGCTTCCGGAGTGCAGCATGACCCAGACGTGCTGCGCTTCGTCGAGGCAGAGCTCGATGAAGTGATTGCCGCCGCCGAGCGAGCCCATCTGCCGCACCCATTTCTCTTCATGATCGCGCTGCATTTTCGCGATCTTCGGATGCTTGCGCACGACGCGTTCGAGACGCCTTGCGAGCGGCGCGCAGGCCTCGCGGCGCGCGCCGGGGTCGCCGTGCTCGTCGAATCCCACCGGCACCGCGCGCTCGATGGCCGCGCGAATCCGCGCGAGACCGTCCGGAAGCTGCTCCGCCTTGAGCGACAGCCGCACGGCGTTCATGCCGCAGCCGATGTCCACGCCCACCGCCGCGGGGATGATCGCGCCCCGGGTGGGAATGACCGCGCCGACCGTCGCGCCGATGCCCGTGTGCACGTCCGGCATCGCGGCAATGTGCCCAAATACGATGGGCAACTGCGAGACGTTGACAAGCTGCCGGCGCGTCTGGATTTCCAGGTCGTCGGTGAAAATCTTGACCGGGACGCCGCCGCCTTCGATGATCTGCCTGACCGGCATAGGCAGCAATTTTACCGGCCAATCCGGCGGGCGGTGCCGGGAACACGGTAACATCTTGTTGCAAAGATATGCTTGGCGACATGGGGCAGTTACATTTCTCTGCTGTAATTGTGGCGTGTCCTGTAGGGGAGGCGTCCGCTCGCGTGTCCCCGGAGTTCCTCTCAAATGAAAATGGAAAACCGACCTCTCTTGCCTGAAACAGGGGTTCGCGCACGCAATGTGTGGCGGCGAACCGGGTTCTGGCTTGTCGTGCTGCTTCTCGCGGCCGGTGGGGCTTACCTCCTGTATCAGCCCGCGAGTGACACCCAGCCGCGCCTCAATCGGCGCGGAATCGATCCGACGCGGCCCACGTCGGTCGTGGCGGCGGCGGCAAAGGCGGGCGACATCAATATCTTTTTGAACGGCCTTGGAACGGTAACGCCTCTGCGGACAGTGACGGTGAGAAGCCGGGTGGATGGAGAACTCGTCAAGGTGCTCTTCACCGAGGGCCAGATCGTCAAGGCCGGAGACGTACTGGCCGAAATCGATCCGCGACCGTTCCAGGTCCAGCTCACGCAGATGGAAGGGCAGATGGCGCGCGACCAGGCGCTGCTCGCGAACGCCCGCATCGACTTTGAGCGCTATCGAACGCTCTACGCGCAGGATTCGATCGCCAAACAGCAGGTCGACACGCAGGAAGCGCTAGTGCGCCAATACGAAGGCACGGTGAAAGGCGACCAGGGCCAGGTGGATAACGCGAAGCTCCAGCTCGCCTATTCGTACATCACCGCGCCCGCCAGCGGTCGCCTGGGCCTGCGGCTGGTCGATCAGGGCAATATCGTCCGTTCTGGAGATGCAAACGGGCTGGTCGTCATCACCCAGCTGCAGCCGATCACGGTCGTGTTCACCATCCCGCAGGACAACCTGCCCGGCGTGCTGAGCCGGATGCGCAGTGGCGGGCGGCTCCCGGTCGAGGCGTACGACCGCGAGCAGAAAGTGAAGCTCGCGGCGGGCGCGCTGCTCACGATGGACAACCAAATCGACCCCGCAACCGGCACGATCAAACTCAAAGCGCAGTTTCCAAACGTGGACGGTAACCTTTTCCCGAACCAGTTCGTGAACGTGCGCCTGCTGCTCGACACGCGCCGCGACGCCACGCTCCTTCCGGCGGCGTCCGTACAACGCGGCGTACAGGGCACGTTCGTCTATGTGGTCAAAGAGGACAGGACGGTCGAGTTGCGGCAGGTAAAGATCGGAACTGCCGAAGGGGAGAGCGTGGCGGTGGACTCAGGGATTTCGCCGGGCGAGCTCGTGGTGGTGGAGGGCAGCGATCGGCTGCGCGACGGCGCCAAGGTGGAAATTCCCGATCCGGCCAGTCGCGCTGCGCCGGCGGACGGCAAGGCGCCCACGAAAGGTGAAGGCCGGCGGCGCCGCAAAGAAGGCGCATGAATCCCTCACGGCCATTCATCCTGCGGCCGGTGGCGACCTCGCTGCTGATGGCTGCCATCGTCTTGGCCGGCGCGATCGCCTACCGGCTACTTCCGCTCTCCGCGCTCCCTGAGGTCGATTACCCCACGATCCAGGTCGTCACCTTCTATCCAGGCGCAAGCCCCGATGTGATGACCTCCTCGGTAACCGCGCCGCTCGAGCGCCAGTTTGGGCAGATGCCGGGCTTGAGGCAGATGTCCTCGACCAGCTCCGGCGG
>JBGPLD010000012.1:0-11444 GCA_041486325.1 Gammaproteobacteria bacterium | reverse complement strand
CAGCAACCTGCCCACCGGCGTCGCGGGAATCCTGGCCACCGACGGCCTCCGGATCCGCGGCTTCCCGAACGCCGACGACACGTCGATCACCGCCACGCGGGTCGAGAAACTCGGCAGTTCGGTCAACGCGAACCAGATCATCCTGCAGGGGCCGGTAAGATCCTTCAGTTCCGGTAGCTCGACCTTGGACATCGCCGGCATCACGGTGAATGTCTCGGGTGCCGGCGAAATCCGCGCTTTCGACGAAACGCCGATCAGCGCGACGACCTTCTTCAACTCCTTGACAGCGAATCGAACCATCGTCAAGGCGAGAGGATCGTTCGCGGGGAGCACGCTCACCGCGGACAAGGCGGAAATCGAAAAACCGTAAACCTTCACGACCGCGCCCGGGACGCATCCCGGGCGCGTCTTCAGGGAATCGGAAGGGGCCGGGGTATCCGGTCTCTTTTTTTTGCGGCTTCATCGGGAAGACGCCCCCTCATTGCGTATGGCGAATTGGTCGAAGAGAACGCGCTTGCGCCAATGGCGCGCTGGCAATACGTCTTCACCGTGCCGCGGCTGCTACGACCTCACTTCGCCCGGCACCGCGAGTGGCTGGGAGAGCCGTGCCGGCGCACCCTCGAGGACCTGGGGGCTGAGCGCGGCGAGCGTCTGCGCGCTTGACTTGGCACGCCCGGAACCGCATGATTTGCCGCCACGCCCGTTGCGGGGGCCCGGAAAGCGCTGGAATCGGACGCTCGAACGCGCGCCGGCAACCCCGATCGGGTGCACGGGATCAGGCATCACTGCAACGTCGCAGCGGAAGAGGATTCCAGCAACGGGCAGATTGATTTTCCTGTGGCTCACTCTATTGAATGGAGATATCAGTGAAAAACAGCAAGGGCTTCACCCTGATCGAACTGGTGGTGGTCATCACCATTCTCGGCATTCTCGCGGCGGTGGCGCTGCCGCGATTCGTCGGCATGCAGGCCGATGCGCGGGCTGCCAAGCTGAACGGGGCTCGTGGCGCCGTGAACGGCGCTGCGGCGCTCGTACACGCCGTCTTTCTGGCGCGTGGCGGTGTTGCCGATGCGGTGGCTTGCCCCGGAGGTGGCGGTATCGCAACGAATGCGGTGAACGGAACCATCTGTACGGAAGGCGGCGTTGTAGCCATCGTCAACGGCTATCCCCAGGCACTGGCAACGCCGGCCGCCGGCAACCCCGGCATTATCGCCGCCGCAGGTTTGACCTCGGTGTTCAATCCGACTGTGGCTCAGTTCACCGCCGAAGGCTACAGCCAGGTGGGCGGCGGGGCAGCTGCCGGGGCAGTCCTGACCATCCAGGTAAACGGCAATCTCCCGGCGACATGCTCCTTCACCTATACGGCCCCCGCCGCGAACGGAGCGGCGGCGGTAATCGGTGCCACGACCACCGCTGGCTGCTGATCGGCGGAAAGCGAACAGTCTTCCGCAAGTAAAGACGGCGCCCTCGGGCGCCGTTTTTTTCGCGTGTTTCTTCCGGGTGGCCACCCTGCCGCTTCGGCTTCGCGTAACGATTTTTGCACCAGCGCCGGGCCGAACCCTTGCCATCCCCGGGGCTTCTGCATTGCCCATACCTTCGTCTGACTTGGCATAGGACTTGAGTGCAATTTCCAGTCTCCCGAGTTGCGCTCAAAATCCGTCCCATGCCGAATAAAATAATGCTCAGGGTCCGCGTTACTTCACGGCCGGCATTATTGATAGCAAGCGTCCCGCCTTCGGCGCCGTCGCACACGAACTCGCGACAGCGGGAAATTGATTCGCCGACTGTTACCTGATTGGAGAAAATCATGATTGAAGCAAACCGTACGAGTATAGCGATAACCGCGAATGCGCACGAAAAGCTGCAGAGCGCGATCAAGTTCGCGGTTGCCGCGGCTTTCGGCCTTGGGATCGGCTTCTACGTGGGCAGGACCCTGAGCCATGAGCCGACCAGCCCGTTACAACCGGCGGCGGCCGTCAGTTCCGCGCCGGACACCGGATCAAGATCGGAGGCGACGGGCAACCGGGCCGGGTATTTGCCGAGCCAGATCTTGAATCAGGCGAAGGAGATCAAGCCTCTGCCACCGACGTTCTGACCGGCGGCTTGTCCCTTATTGCTTTCGACCTAAGATTCTTGGGGTATTTACACACCTGCTTTGCTGCCCGATAGTGGCATCGTGTTTAGATGGATCGCAGCGATGGCAGCAAGAAAGGTTGCGATGTGAATCTTACTTGGCCAAATGTCCTGCGCCGCGTCTCGCCTGGATTGATTGGCAATCAAGGCGTTTCGCGACCGCATTCATCGAGAAAGACAGTGCTATGAAACAGGTTGCCATGAAACAGGTTCCCTCCCAACCAAAGACGCTGCTCGGGGATTCCAAGTGGCTGTCGAAGGCGCTCGGCGCCGTGGTGATCTCGGGGGTCTCCGCGATCGTGGCGGCGTTCGGCATCAAGGACGTTGACCTCAAGGCGCAAATCAGGCCCCTGCTCATGCAGGCCGATTTCTTCGAGGTCAGCGTCGACCATAAGGACATCGGGGCGCTGATCAATAAGATCCAAGACATCCAGAAGTCGCAGCGGGACCATGCGCTCATCAGGCAGCTGCGCATGCTGTCGAAGGAAGGCGACAACCCGTTTCTACCCTACCTGCGGGACGTCCCTGTGCGGCGGTCCACGGTTGCTCTTCCGCGTAATGTCGGCGTGGTGTGCCGCAACAGCGATCTCCGCGACACCTACCTGATGGCCAATCAGTCTGTCGACATGGTCATCCTGAAGGTCGAAGGTAAGGATACCTGCAACCTGGCAGAACCTGATCAAGTGCAGTTGAGCCAGGAAACGTGGGCAAGACTCGGCCTTGGACCCAACAACACGAACCTGAGCGTGGACGTGCACCTGCACCAACCCGAGGGGATGCCGGCGCGGTCCGCCGGGCCGGCGATCGCACGCAGCGGCGCCGCGGTACTGACTGCGCACAAGTAAAATTTACGGAACACGGAGGCGGCTATGAAACCCCTGCGAATCATTATCCTCGGTCTTCTCCTGGCGACCTGGATAACGCCAGCACTGGCTGTATGCACCGCCAATGGCCAAACGTATGACACCGGCACGGTGATCGGCAACTATCAGTGCCAGTCCAACGGCACCTGGAAGCGCGTCGGCGGCGGCTAGCGGTTTTCGTTGTTCTAGGTCAGCGGCTCCGGCGGCGATATTGCCAGTCCCTGGGCAAAATCCACTTCGAGCGTCCGCAGGTGCCTCAGCAAATCGCGGTCTTCCACGAATTCCACGATCGTCCTGATTCCGAGGGCCTGGCACCTGCTGTTGATGGCCTTCGCTTTCTCCGAGATGTCGAGAGCGCGGTTCAATTCCTTCACCACGCCGTAGCTGAGCTTGACGAAATCCGGCGCGATCGCCTTGAGGAAATCGAACGAGGCTTCGCTTCCATCGAAGCCGGCGAGGGTGAAGCGGCAGCCGGCGGGCTTGAGCCTGGCCTGGAGCAGCTGCAGTTGCTGCTTCCGCAGGATCGCGTTGTCCCAGCTGATTTCAAATACGAACGCGGCCTCGGGCAGCCGGGAATTTTGGATATGCTTGACCGTGAAATCCGCGAAGTCCCGGTCGCGCAAGGTATCGCCGGACAGATTGACACCGTTGCAAGACACCGGCGCGTCCGGTTGCGCGGCGCGGGCGTCCGCTATCAATCTTGCCAGACGGACTATGACCCAGCGGTCGACGTAGGGGAGAAGGTGATACTCCTCCAGGAGCGGGAAAAACGTTCCCGGCGGCAGCAGTTTTTCCTCTTCCTCGCGGAAGCGGATCAGGATCTCCCGGAACGGCCTCGCGCCGCTGCTCGGCGCAAGCGGCATGATGCGCTGGCCGTAGAGCACGAACTCGCCCTGCTTCAGGGCGGAAATGAGGCGCTCGGTGATGCCCTTTTGTATTGATTCTTCGTCGTTCATGCCGGTCCCTTGGTGTTTTTGTTCTCGGCCCGTATTCTCCTGTAACTTCGCCGCCGGGGGAAACGTTTTTTCTCGATTTGTGCAGGCGAGGTCTGCTAAGCTGGCCGATACCGGAATTCTTCACGCTCCTGCAGTAAACGACCCAAAGCCTGACGCGCTGACCCGCGCCGGGCGCGGGAAGCGTCAGCATTACGCCGCTTCGCGGCGCGCCTTTCTCGCCTTCGCGCCGATCGCCTTGTTCACCCGCGGCATGACTTCCGCGGCCATGAGCTCCATAGAGCGCTTGGCCAGCCTCGGATCGACCCAGTCCATTCCCGCGTAGACGATCTCGCCGAAATCGCCGGCCTGCTCGCGAAGCTCGAGGATCTGATCGACCACCTTGTTGACCGTTCCGCAGAGCACGAGCCGGTCGAGCAGGCGCTCGATCGTGACCGCGCCGTCGTCCTCCGCTTCATGCGTCTTGAAGACGACGTGGCGCCCGGCGATCATTATCTTGATGCGAAGCTGCTGCCAGTAGAAGCGGTACGGGCTGTTCGCGTCGCTGCGCGCGTAGCGCTCGGCGGTCTTGTCGTCGTCGGCGACGAAGATCGTGCGGGCGATGCGCCAGTCCTGGAAATCGGGCGTGCTGCCCGCGCGGCGCTTGCCCTCGACATAGTTCGCCCAGTGGCTCGGCAGCCAGTGCGGAAGCAGGAAGTTCGCCGAGAGCGGATGGAAATCGCGCTCGCCCATGGCAATAACGCCTTTCGAATTCGGCGCCACCACCGTGCCGACGATCTCGGGCCGCGGCGTCTGGTACGGCTTGTACATGACGCCGCAGCCGATGTCGGGCCCGCAGGTTTGCGCGGTCGTCACCTTGTAGCGGTTACCGGGCAGGTCGATGTCGTAGGGCGGATCGCGCTCCCAGATCGCGAGGATCACGTCGATCGCCTCGGCGAGCATCCTGGTCCGGTCTTCATGCAGGATGCCGAGCGCCTCGGCGTCCGAGGAGAGCGCCCCGGGGCTGATCCCGAAAATGAATCGGCCCTTGGCGAGATGGTCGAACATCGCCGCGTGCGCGGCGATCACCACCGGGTGCGATTGCGACAGGTTGGAAGTGCCGGTCGCGAGCTTGATCGCGCTCGTCTCGCCGATAAGCGTCGCCAGGAAAATAAAGCTGCTGGTCACGTTTTCGCAGCGGTCGGTGAGATGCTCGCCGACGAACGCGTCGTGGAATCCGAGCCGGTCGGCGAGGATGATCGCCTCGCGGTCCTCCTGGAGCGTGTGCAGAGGATTGCGCTGCGGCGGATGCAGCGGCATCATGAATATTCCGAGTCGCATTGCCGGAATGTGCCGGATCGGCGCGCACCCGTCAATCGCGCAACGCCGGTGCCGCTATCCGCGCCCGCGCCACTGGGCTAGAATCGGCCAGCGAATCGCTGCGGGGAATCGCACCGGAAGGGGACGGGGATGGCCGGTTTTCAATCAGAAGTGACGCAAAAAATACGCCTCGCCCGGAATTCCATCGGGACGCCGCGGCGCACCCGGTGGAATCAGGGCGTTTGCTTCCGACCACTGCTGGAACGGGCTTTGCTTCAGCTTTCCGGATCGCACGGACTGGGACGGGGCGTCAGAGGCGCGCCGCAATGAAATGAACAGCTCGATCATGCCCAAGGACATGCCATTGCAAGAGAAGGAGGACGTCAACCAGACGGCGAGATTGCGCCGGTTCCTGCTGGTGTCATTGAGCTACGTCATCACCGTCCCGTTGCTGTTCCTGGCGGTCGCGTTTGGCCTGATCACGCTCGCTCCGGCGCTGTGGACGATCGCCGCCGCGGTGGCGGTAAACGTTTTCCTGTATGTGCTGATCCGCTCAGGTCTGAACCTGCGCTTCCGCGACCCGGACCTTGCGTGGCTCCAGACGGCACTCGCGAACACCGTCGTGATGTACATCGTCTACAGCTTCAACCAGGGGCGCGCGCTACCGTTGTCCCTGTGCCTCGTGGTGCTGATGTTCGGCGTGTTGCGGTTCAATACCCGCGAATTGCTCATGATCGCGCTGCAGATCCTCGCCGGCTACGCGCTGGTGATCAACCTGCTCATGACGTTCAAGCCCGAGACGGTCAATGTTTACGTGGAATGGTTTCAGTGGGCCGGGCTCGCCCTGGTCCTGCCCTGGTGTGCGATGGTCGGCGGCAAGGTGAGCGCGTTAAACGAGAACCTGCGCCGCAGCGAGGAGCACGAGCGCCGCAGCAACGACGACCTGCGCTCGGCGCTTGCGGCGATCCGCAATATGGCGATGCACGACAGTCTGACGGGCCTGCTCAACCGGGCGCTGTTCAGCGAAACCCTGCAGCACGCCCTTGCCACGGCAGGACGGCACAACAGGCCGATTGCACTGTTCTTCATGGATCTCGACCGCTTCAAGAACATCAACGATACCCTCGGGCACCAGTTCGGCGACCGGGTGCTGCAGGAAACGGCAAGACGAATCACCCGCTGCGTGCGCGACAGCGACGTCGTCGCGCGCCTTGGCGGGGACGAGTTCGTGCTGCTGGCCGAGGACTTCGCCGAGCCCTCCAATCTGAGCGAGATCGCGCAAAAGCTGCTTTCCGCCGTTTCCCAGGCCACCGTGATCGACGGGCACGAGCTGAATCTCTCGGTCAGCATCGGCATCTGCATCTATCCCAACGACGCCCAGGACGCAAAGACGCTGCTCTCCAACGCCGATATCGCCATGTATCGTGCCAAGGCACAGGGCCGCAACAGCTTCTGCTTCTACTCGGCCGAGCTGAATTCGCACACCCTGGAGAAGCTCACGCTCGAGGCGGGGCTGCGGCACGGGCTGGAGCGCAATGAATTCCGCGTGCACTACCAGCCCAAGATCGACATCGCCACCGGCGCGATGACGGGAGTCGAGGCGCTGATCCGCTGGCAGCATCCCGAGCGGGGGCTGCTGATGCCGGGAATATTCATCCAGATCGCCGAGGAGACGGGGCTGATCCTGCCCATCGGATTGTGGACGCTGCGCGAAGCCTGCGCGCGCGCAAAAGCATGGGAAGATTCGGGATTGCCGCGGCTGCCGGTCGCGGTGAACCTGTCCGCGGGGCAGTTCCAGAAAGAGGAGCTGGTGTCCCAGCTGGCCGAGATCCTCAAGTCCACCGGGCTTGCGCCCGACACCCTGGAGCTCGAAATCACCGAGAGCATGGTGATGCAGGATCCGGAGCAGGCCGTGAAGCTCATGGAGTCGCTGCGCGAGATGGGCGTTCGCCTCACCATCGACGACTTCGGAACCGGCTACTCCTCGCTCGGATATTTGAAGCGCTTTCCCATCGACAGCCTCAAGGTGGACCGGAGTTTTGTCCGCGATCTTCCGCATAACGCCGACGACATCGCGATTACCCGGGCGGTCATCGCCATGGCCCACAGCCTGGAGGTGAAAGTGATCGCCGAGGGCGTCGAGAACCAGGCACAGCTCGATCTGCTTCGCGCCGAGCATTGCGATGAATACCAGGGCTACCTGTGCAGCCCGCCGCTCACCGAGGAAGATCTGGTCCGTTTCATCCGCGAGAGCGGCGTGCGCGTTTTTTCCGGCAGGACCGTCATCGGCCGTTGAAGCGACGGGACCTTCATCCCCAAAATCCGGAAACGGAAAAATGAAGATCTGCCACTACAACGAAGGCAGGGCGGGGGCGGTGATCGGCAACCAGGTCCACCCGATCGGCGAGACCCTGGTTAAGGCCGGCCACGTGAGATTCGGCTACTCGATGCTCGAAGTGATCCAGGCGCTGGCGACCCGGCCCTCCGCGATGCAGTACGTGCGCGATACCATGCAGGAGGAACCGCCCGCACCGCTGGACTCGGTGAAACTTCTTGCCCCGCTCCTCGACCCGCCGGCGATCTGGGCCGCTGCGGCCAATTACAAGGACCACCAGGCGGAGATGAAGGAAAAGATGGGCTCCTATGACCGGTCCGATCTGGGCAAGGACGAGCTCATGGCGGAATTTTTCCTAAAGCCCGCGTCGTCCATCATCGGACCGGGAGGGCCCGTGATCCTCCCGAGAATATCCAGGCACGTGGATTTCGAGTGCGAACTGTGCGCGGTGGTCGGAAATACGGCGCGCAATGTCTCCGTGGGGAACGCGCTCGAGCACGTTTTCGGCTACACCATGCTCTGGGACTTCAGCCAGCGCGATCCCTGGGGCCGCGGCCGGAACAACACCCGGAACATCCGCAAGGGATTCGACACCTTCACCGGCCTCGGGCCCTGGATCGTGACGCGTGATGAGATCGACGACCCGCAGAGCCTCGCAATCCGGGTGGAGCAGAACGGACAGCTCGTGATGAGCGCGCACACCGGCGACATGATCTGCGGGCTGCGCGACCACATCCGGTTTCTTTCGGGCATCATGACGCTGCACACGGGAACGCTGATCGCCACCGGAACGCCGGCAGGGGTGAGCAGGCTCGCCGGCGGCGACCTCCTCAAGGGACGCATCGAGAAAATCGGCGAGATGGAGCTCGCCGTGCTGGCCGAGCGCTAGAGCGCTCGCTCACTCAATCCTTGGAGGAGACCGATCTTGAAAGCCGTTTTCTACGAGCGCAAAGGCGCGGCCGCCGAAGTCCTGCGCGTAGGCGAATTGCCGAATCCCGAGCCCGGACCGGGCGAGGTGCGGGTCAAGGTGCATTTCTCGGCGGTCAATCCCTCCGACACGAAAATGCGCAGCGGCTGGGACGGCAATCTCGAGATGCCGTATCCGCGGATCACTCCGCACCAGGACGGCGCCGGGGTGATCGACAAGGTCGGGCCGGGCGTGCCCTCAGGCCGGGCGGGCGAGCGCGTCTGGATCTACGAGGCCCAGCGCGGCCGCGCCTTCGGCACCGCGGCCGAATACGTCGCCGTGCCCGCTGAAAACGCGGTCAGGCTTCCCGATGGAGCCAGCCTCGAGACCGGAGCCTGCCTCGGCATTCCGGCGATGACGGCGCACCGCTGCCTGTTCATGGATGGCGGCATCCAGGGGCAGACCGTGCTCGTTGCGGGCGGCGGCGGCGCGGTCGGCCACGCCGCGATCCAGCTTGCGAAATGGGCGGGGGCGCGGGTCGTCACGACCGTGAGCCGCCCCGGGCAGGAGGCGATCGCGCGCGCGGCAGGCGCGGACCTGATCGTGAACCGCAGTACCGGGGACGTCGCGGCCCGGATCAAGCTGTTCACGCATGGAGAGGGCGTGGATCGCGTGATCGAGGTCGCCTTCGAGGCGAACCTCGAGCTCAACCGCGCGGTGCTCAAGGCCAACGGAGTCATCTCCACCTATTCGTCGGGCGCGCCGGGCAGCGCGCCGCGCATCCCGTTCACCCCGGTCATGAGGCAGGGCCTGACGGTTCATTTCGTGCTGGTATACGTGATGCCGCGCGCGGCGCACCGGGCGGCCGCGAAGGACGTCAACGCGGCGCTCGAAGCGGGGTGCTACCAACCGCACATCGCGCACACTTTCCCGCTGGAGAAAACCGCCGAAGCCCACGATGCCCAGGATTCCGGCGCGACCGTGGGCAAGCTTCTCGTCGCAGTGCGGCCAGGAGCCGGGTGAGCACCTCGGATCTGAATCGGCTTTTGGTGCCGGCTCAATCCACCACGGCGACGACCTGAATCTCGATGAGCTGCTCGGGCTCGCCGAGCTCCAGCACCGCCATGTTGGTCGTGGTCGGCTTGTGGTTGAAGGGCGCGAAGTAGGAGTTGACCACGGCGCTCGCCTTGCCGATGTCGCCCATGCGCGGCCTCGCGCGGAAGATGAACACGTGCACCACGTCCTTGGGCGAGGCACCCGCGGCTTTCAGCGTCTGCATGACGCCGTCCATCGCCTGGCGCGTCTGCGCCTCAAGATCGTTCGTCAGGTATTTCAGGATCTGCTCGCGCTTGTGCGGGTGATCGTGGTATACCGGCAGCGCGGTTCCGCCGGCCAGCCATAGAATCTTTCCGCTCTTGATCTTGATCGCCGGCGAAAACGGCATGAATACCGACTTGTCGTAGTCGGGATGGTGGATCGTCTCCAGGTGCTCGCCGCTCTGCGCCATAAGCGGCGCGGCGCAAAGCGCGAGGGCGCCGATACCCAGCGCTGAGATTGCGGTGCGGATGAAACGGGCGTTCTTCCTTTTCATGGCGATGTCTCCTTTGGGGTTGAACGAAACGAGGATGAAGCTCGAACCATCATACGCTTTGCCGACTGTGCGTCTCATCGAAAGTCGCGGACACATGGAATGGCCGCGCGCCGGACGCTGAAAATGAAAACCCCGCGATTGCGGGGTTTTTTCTGAACCGATATTACACGGGCTTCAGGCGGGAACGGGCTCCTGTTCCTTTACGCGCTTGCCGGGCGCGGCCGGCTTGCCGGGAGTTGCCGCGCGGCTTTTCTCTTCGTCGGCTTTCTGCTTCTCCTTGCGAAACTGCTCGGCGGCGCGCGCCTTTTCAATCCACTCATATTCGTAGCACATGACGAGACTCCTTTCCGTTCATGAAGATCAGCGAGCCTCCCTGACTGCGCATTGGAGTTGTGGAATCATGCTACGCCCGCCCGGCCGGAAGATCAACCGGTTGAACGGCTACCTGCGGTCGCGGCCTCGACCGTGACCGTGTACCACGCTGCGCGCGATCCATCTGACCGTCTTCCTCGCCGGCGCGATTAGACCCGTGGCGTCAACGGGCCTTGATATAGATCAAAATCGGCGTCGTACCCGTTGCTTATCATCCCTGCTGCTCCCGGGAGGATCAGGTGACCGAAATGCATGGAGAGGAAACATTCAACTACAAGGTCGTGCGCCAGTTCGCGGTCATGACCGTCGTATGGGGCGTGGTCGGAATGCTGGTCGGCGTCCTCATCGCGGCCCAGCTCATCTGGCCGGAGCTCAATTTCGGCATTCCCTGGTTGAGCTACGGCAGGCTGCGGCCGCTGCACACCAATGCCGTCATCTTCGCGTTCGGCGGCTGCGCGCTGTTCTCGACGTCCTACTACGTCGTGCAGCGGACCTGCCACGTCCGGCTGTTCAGCGACGCGCTCGCTTCATTCACGTTCTGGGGCTGGCAAGCCGTAATCGTGGCTGCGGCCGTGACACTGCCGCTCGGCATCACCACGTCCAAGGAATACGCCGAGCTGGAGTGGCCGATCGACATCCTCATCACGCTGGTGTGGGTTGCCTATGCGGTGGTGTTCTTCGGCACGCTCTACAAGCGGCGCATCCAGCACATCTACGTCGCCAACTGGTTCTTCGGCTCCTTCATCCTCACGGTGGCCATCCTCCATCTTGTGAACAGCGCGGCGGTCCCGGTCACGCTCTGGAAGTCGTACTCGGTGTACGCCGGCGCGCAGGACGCGATGGTGCAGTGGTGGTACGGACACAACGCGGTCGGCTTCTTCCTGACCGCGGGTTTTCTCGGAATGATGTACTACTTCGTTCCCAAGCAGGCGGGACGTCCGATCTATTCGTACCGCCTGTCCATCGTGCACTTCTGGGCACTGATCTCGAT
>JBGPLD010000011.1:0-12276 GCA_041486325.1 Gammaproteobacteria bacterium | reverse complement strand
CTCCGGGAGCTTTTCGCGCACCGTCTGCTCGATGACGCGCGGCCCGGCGAATCCGATGAGCGCGCGCGGCTCGGCGATGACGACATCGCCGAGCATGGCGAAACTTGCCGATACCCCGCCCATGGTCGGATCGGTGAGCACGGAGATGAAGGACAGCCTGCGCCCCGAGAGAAGTGTCAACGCGGCGGTCGTCTTGGCCATTTGCATCAGCGAAAAAAGGCCCTCCTGCATGCGCGCGCCGCCGGTCGCGGTGACGCACACGAAAGGCAGGTTCTGGTCCAGGCAGGCGTGCACTCCGCGAACGAAGCGCTCGCCGACTGCGGAACCCATCGACCCGCCCATAAACTCGAATTCGAACACGGCCACCACAACCGGATTGTTCTTGATGGCGCCCTGCATGACCACCAGCGCTTCGGTTTCTCCGGTCGCTTTTTCCGCTTCCTCCAGCCGGTCGGGATAGCGCTTGCTGTCCCTGAATTTCAGGCTGTCCACCGGCACCACCTCGGCGCCGATCTCGAAGCGCCCTTCCGGGTCGAGCAATTGGTCGAGCCGCACGCGGGCGGAAATACGGTTATGAAACCCGCATTTCGGGCATACGCCGGCGTTTTTCTCCAGATCGGTCGCGTACAGCACCGCACTGCAGGAAGAGCATTTGCTCCACAGCCCTTCGGGAACAGTTTTCTTCGCCCCCGTGCCGGTGCGGTTTATCTTCGGAGGAAGAAGCTTTTGCAGCCAGCTCATGCGTCGATTGCCATGCGAAATTCCTTGAGCAGGGCGGCGCCTTTCTCGACGCAGGTCTCGGGCGTTGCCTGTTCGATTTCCTGGATGATGCGGCTGCCGATCACCACGGCGTCCGCGATTTGCGCCACGGCGCGCGCCGTGGCACCGTCGCGAATGCCAAATCCCACTCCAATCGGCAGCTTGGTCTTGGCGCGAATTTCTGGCAGCTTTGCGGCGACATCGTCCAGATCGAGATGTTTCGCCCCGGTAACACCGCGCAGCGACACGTAATAGATGTAGCCGCTCGCAATTCTCGCCACCTGCTCGATTCGCGCCTCGGTCGAAGTGGGCGCGATCAGGAAAATCATGTCCATCGCTCTCTTGCGCAGCAATGCGGCGAGCTCGGCGCTTTCCTCGGGCGGGTAGTCGACCACCAGCACCCCGTCCACCCCGGCCGCCTGCGCAGCGTCGGCGAAGGGCTCTACGCCCATTGCCTCAATCGGATTGGCGTAACCCATCAGCACCACGGGCGTGTTCGCATCGCTCTTGCGAAATTCCCCGACGAACTCCAGTACGCGATCCAGTCCGACATTATTTTTCAGCGCGCGCTCCCCCGAACGCTGGATTACGGGGCCATCGGCCATCGGATCGGAAAACGGCACGCCTAGCTCGATCACGTCGGCGCCCGCCCCTGCCAACGCGTGCATGAGCGGCACGGTGAGGTCCGTCCTGGGATCCCCCGCAGTGACATAAGGGATGAGGGCCTTCCTGCGCTTCCGTGCAAGCCGCTCGAAGGTTGCCTGAATCCTCGACATTTTCCTGCCTATCCCGCCGCGGCCGCATCGCGCATGGCCGCGGCGTCCGGTCCACCTGCTTCCCGAAATCGCGCGATTCGCCGTTTCGCCGTGGCGAAGTAATCCGCATTGAGCTCGAACCCGAAGAAACGGCGGCCCTGCCCGAGCGCGGCCACCGCGGTCGTGCCGCTGCCCATGAAAGGATCGAGCACTAGTCCCCCGGGAGGAGCGCTTGCGAGCACCATGCGTTCGATTATTTCCAGCGGCTTCTGCGTCGGATGGTCCTCGCGCTCCGGGTCCTGGCGGTGCAGCCGCGCCACGCTCCACATGTCCTTCGGGTTGTAGCCGATCTCCAGCCATTTCTTGCCGATGAAAATCGAGCGCGTGCGTGCCTTCTTGGTCTTGGGGTCATACGGAATGCGCACGCTATCGAGATTGAAATAGTAGTCCTTTGATCTTGCGAATAGTCCGATGGTATCGTGTACCGAAGAATACTTGCGGGTGCTCCCGCCCATGCTCGGTACCTTCCGGTCCCAGATAATTTCGTTCACCATGAGGACCCGTGACTTCAGGTAGCTGAAAACTTCGGGACTGTACTTCCACGTAAGAAACACGTAAAGGCTCCCGGTCGATTTTAGCTTTGGGATCACGGCGTCGATCCAGCGACGGCTGAAGGACATATAGGCCTCGCCGCTCAGGTGGTCGGAATCATTGCCGTAGTCCTTGCCGAGTCCGTACGGCGGATCCGCCACTACAAGATCCACGCTCGCGTCGCGAACGCGACCGATGCCCTCGAAAAAATCCTGGTTCAGAAGCGTTGCGCGGGAGTCGGTCAAAACTGGATTCCCGATTGTTCCGCCACCGTGTGCATGTCCTTGTCGCCACGCCCAGAGAGGTTGACGAGCAGCACATTGTTCTTGGGCAGAGTCGGCGCGAGCTTCGCAGCGTACGCGAGGGCATGCGCCGATTCCAGGGCCGGGATGATGCCTTCGTAATGGCACAGATCATGGAACGCGGCGAGGGCATCGCTGTCGTCCATGGTGACGTATTCGGCGCGGCCGGTATCCTTCAGCCAAGCGTGCTCGGGACCCACTCCGGGATAGTCGAGGCCCGCCGCGATCGAATGCGTCGCGACGATCTCGCCGTGTTCGTCCTGCAGAAGATAGGTCCGGTTGCCGTGCAAGACACCGGGCTTGCCTACACACAGCGACGCGGCGTGTTTTCCGCTGGCGATGCCGAACCCGCCCGCCTCCACGCCGATCAGCTTCACCGCCCCGTGCGAAAGGTAGGGATAAAAAATGCCCATTGCGTTCGAGCCCCCGCCGACGCAGGCGATTATCGCGTCCGGCTGGCGGCCGCACAGCTCGGGCATCTGCTCGAGGCACTCCTTGCCGATGACGGACTGGAAGTCCCGCACCATCATCGGATACGGGTGCGGACCGGCAACAGTGCCGATGATGTAGAAGGTATCGTTGATGTTGGTGACCCAATCGCGCATCGCCTCGTTCAGCGCATCCTTGAGCGTTTTTGAACCCGACTCGACCGGCACCACGGTGGCGCCGAGAAGCTTCATGCGATAGACGTTTTGCACTTGACGCTTCACGTCTTCCGAGCCCATGTACACCACGCATTCCATGCCGTAGCGAGCCGCCACTGTCGCGGCCGCCACGCCGTGCATGCCGGCGCCGGTCTCGGCGATCACCCGCGGCTTGCCCATGCGCCGCGCTACCAGCGCCTGGCCGATGGTGTTGTTGATCTTGTGCGCGCCGGTATGGTTGAGGTCTTCGCGCTTGAGATAAATTTGCGCCCCGCCAAGAAGCGCGGACCAGCGCTTGGCATGATAGACCGGACTCGGCCGCCCGACGTAGTGTTTGAGGTCGTACTCGAATTCAGCGACGAATTCAGGGTCCTTGCGGCAGCGTTCGTAAGCCGCGCGCAACTCGTCGAGCGCGTGCACCAGCGTCTCGGCGACGAACACCCCGCCGTACCGGCCGAAGTGCCCCCGTTCATCCGGAAGCTCAACCATCTTCATCCTTTACCACTCCAATGAAAGCCGCGATCCTGGCGGCGTCCTTGATTCCTTTTGATGACTCGACTCCGCTCGAGACGTCGACGGCGTAGGGCCGGACGCGCCGTACGGCGCTGGCCACATTATCGGCCGTCAGGCCGCCGGATAGAATTATCGGCCGCGCCATGCGCTCCGGCACCAGGCTCCAGTCGAAAGAGCCGCCGGTTCCTCCCCAGAGATCATCGTGGAACGCGTCGAGCATCCACGCCCGGGCGGTCGTATAAGGCGAAAGGTATTTTATCAAATCCAGCCCCGGCCGGATGCGTACCGCCTTGAGGTAGGGCCTGGAAAAGCTCGAGCAGAACTCGGGCGACTCGTCGCCGTGGAACTGCAGCAGCGTCACGCCGCACTTGCTGATTACCTGCTCGACTTCTTCGCTCGAGGAATTCACGAAAACCCCGACGGTGGCAACGAACGGGGGCGTCCGCGCCGCGATATCGCGCGCCTGCTCCAGGCTCACATAGCGCGGGCTGGGTCGGAAGAACACGAACCCGATCGCGTCGGCGCCCTGCTCAGCGGCCGCCAGCGCGTCCTCGCGGCGGGTGATGCCGCAGATCTTGACCCGCGTCCTCATTGTCCGGTCTCAGCGCAAAACGGCGTCATTCGGGGAAATTCGGGCAGATTCCAGCGCGCGTCATAATGCACCTCGGAAAGATAGAGGCCATCGGCGGCAAAAGTCGGTGCAGCAAGCCGACGATCGCGCGCGGCGATCAGCTCCGCGAGCCAATCCGGTCGTTGCTTGCCCTTGCCTACATATACCAGACAGCCGACGATATTGCGCACCATGTGGTGCAGGAATCCGCTGGCCGAGAAGTCGAACAGAAAATAAGGCCCGTTGGCCCTGACCCCGGCGCGCTCCATGATCCGAACCGGGCTCTTCGCCTGGCATTGCGAGGAACGAAAACTGGAAAAATCCTGTTCCCCGAGCAGGAATTTCGCCGCCTCATCCATCCTGCCCAAATCGAGCGGGAGATGAAACCATCCGGCAAGGCCGGCAAGCAGCGCCGGCCGCACGGGATGGTTGTACAGGACATAGCGATAGCTTCGCGACAACGCGGAAAAGCGCGCATGGAAGTCGCCAATCACCGGCCTTGCCCACTGCACGGCAATAGTTTCCGGAAGCAGGGAATTCGCGCCGCGAACCCAGGCAGATTCCGGGCGTTCCGCCGAAGTATCGAAATGCGCCACCTGTGCGCTGGCATGCACTCCGGTGTCGGTGCGGCCGGCACCTGTTACGCCGACGGGCCCGACTGCGATTTCGGAGAGCGCGCGCTCGAGATGGTCCTGCACGGTGTTTCCCGACGGCTGCGTTTGCCAGCCATCCATACCCGTGCCGCGGTAGGCCACGCCAATTGCAATTCTCAATTCACCATCCAAAAATAAAATCGGCGCACGCGGCGCCGATCGTTCAAGGTACAGCCCGGTCGGAGATCAGCCGAGTGCCTGCAGCATGGTCTGTGCTTTTTGCTGTTGTGCCGTGTCGCCTTCCTTCATCACTTCCTTCAGCAACTCGCGGGCGCCGTCCTTGTCGCCCATCTCTTCGTACGCCTTGGCAAGATCCAGCTTGGTCGCGACTTCCTGCCAGCGCGCATCGGGCGCTCCGCCCGAGCCGTTGCCGCCGCCCGGCATGCCAAGGTCGAGGCTGATCGTGGACATCAAGTCCAGGGCCGGCGCCTTGGGCGCCTCGGCCGCGGTATCGCCGACCGCGGGCAAGCCCAGATCAAAATCGATGCCGCCGGAGTCCGACACCGCAGGCTGAGCCGGTTTGTTGCCGGCGTCGGGAAGATTGAAGTCGACGTTCAGCTTGAGGTCGGCCGCGGGCGCCGCCGCAGACTGCTTTTCCCCGCCCAGCCCCAAGTCGAAATCGAGCCAGCCAGGGGCAGGTTCCGCTTGCGACGGCGCGACGGCATCCAGATTAATATCGGGCTGCGCAATAGCGTAAGTCGATCCCGCGCCCAGGTCAAAATCGACCGCAAGCGCCGCAGGCGCTGCGGGCTCAATGTTCAGCACGCCGGCAGCCACGGGCGCCATCCTCTGCAATCTATCGAATGCGTGCGGCGATTCTTCCGCCCTGCCGCCATAGAGCGAGTTCGTCGGATCAATCGACAGGCCCAGAGTCACCGCCTTTTCCCACTCCGGCCCCTGGCCGCCGGTCTTGGCGCGGAGCTCCTTCGCCGCCGCTTCGAATATTCGCGTGTCCTTGCGGTTGGCGTAGATCTCCAGGAGTTTCACACGAATGACATGGCGGTTCGAGTCCTTCGCCAGAGCCTCTTTCAGGATTTCCTCGGCCTGCGCATCACGCCCGTAGGCTACGTACACGTCGGCCTCTGCAATCGGATCAATCTCCTCGGCGTCGGCTTTGCCGATGCCGCTCTGGCTGAAATCGCTTTGGAACGAGCTCGATCCGGTGTCAATGTTGCGACCTCCGTCGGACCCCAGCCCCGAAACGCTGTCGGAGGGCACAGATGCCGCGACGCTGTTGCCGAAATGCGATTCGCGTTTTCTGCGCCATGCGTATGCGGCGTAGACGGCGAGAAGAATCAGTACACCGCCGGCGCCGCCAAGCGCCATTCGATCTTCGAGCAGGTCATCCAGGAAGCTTGGTTCCGATGGCGGCCGGACCGGGGTTGTCTTGGTCGCCGACTTGGGCGCGGTCTTTAGCGCGCCGGTGATGGCGGGCTCAGGAGTACTTGTCGGCTGTGGTGCTTTCGCCGCCTCAGGAGCTTTTGCCGCCTCCGGAGCCTTGGGCGCTTCCGCAGCCTTGGGAGCCTCGGGAGCTTTGGCGGGCTCGACCACCGCCTTTCCGGCATCAGCTTTGGCGCCGTCAGCTGCTTTCGGCGCCTCCGATTTGGCCGCAGGTGCGCTCTTCGCGGCAGGTTCGGCGGTTTTTGCGGATGGAACCGCCTTTGAGGACAAATCGGCTTGAGCGGATTTAGCCGAAGAATCAGATTGCGCGGCCTTCGCCGCTTGTGCCTGCTGCTGCAGCTGTGCGCCCGCCGTGCTCCTGATTTGCGCCAGCTTTTGCATATCCTGGATATTCTTCTCGAGCAGCGCAATACGCTCGTTAGCCTCTTTCAGCGCCTTGTCCTTCGCCGCGAGATCATCGGCAGCAGCCGCGCTGGCGCCCTTTGCGCCGCGCGCCGCGTCATCGGCGCGGGAAAGTCGCAACCGATCCTTTGCCTCTTCTCGGGGCGGCGCGGGTGTCACTTCCTTCGTCGAGCCGATCAGACCAGACGCCTGGCGCCCGCCTTCCAGACGCGCGGGTGCGGCCGCCACTGCGGCACCGATGCGGCGGCGGTACTCTGCATACTCCGTGTTCTGCGCTGTGATGCTGCGGCGCGCGTCGCCAATTTCCACGGACAGCGCGCCTTCCCTGTCCGGAATGCTGAGAATCTTTCCGGCGCGCAGGCGGTTCACGTTATCGCCCACGAACGCATCCCGATTCGCGCGGAGCAGCGCAATCAGCAACTGCTGCTGGCTCACGCCGTCAATACGATTTTGGAGCGCGATTTTCGAGAGCGTGTCACCGCGCTGAACCTCGTACGATTCCGCAGACTCTCCGGCGGACGCGCCGGGCGGCTCCGACACGAGGGGAGCCGAGGTCGCCGGAGCAGAAGATTCCTCCGGTTTTGTCGCTTCCGCAGACAGCGTCTGCGCCTGTGGCTGTTCGACCGGTTGGACGGGCGCGGCTTCGGCCGGGACCGGCTGTGCAAGCGATTCCTGTGCCGGCGTGGCCTCAGCGGGCGCCTCCAAAGCTGGCACCGGGATCGGGACCGGCACCGCCGGGACCGGGGCCACCGGGGCTGGGGCCACTTCGGCCGGGGCTGGCTCGGTTCGCGCTGTCTGCGCCGGGGCGGCCGTGCCTCGCGCTAGCTGGGTTGGAGCCACGTATTCCGGAGGATCAAGCAGGAAGGTGAACTCGCGCACCAGCCGTCCGTTCGACCAATTTAGTTCGACCAGTATCTCGATGAATGGCTCGTTGATGGGTTTCACCGATCCGAGAGTTACGACGTATTGGCCGCCCGAGCGGCGTTCGACGCCAAACGTCACCGAAAGTAGCGCGGGGTTGAGTTCGATGTTGGCCTGGCGATACGCATCGATCGTTGCGAGCTTCACCGAAAGGCGGTCGCCTTCGCCAGCCTGCAATGCGACGACCTCAATCTCCGCCTTGAGCGGTTGTCCCAACCCCGACAGCACCGTGAGCTTGCCCATGCCCGCCGCCCAAGCGAGGGAAGGCAAAATCAGGCACGCGAATGCCAAATATCCTGTTTTAGAGGTGAACTTTCCCACTTGCCACCCTGAACGCCCGAAACGGAAGGAAACTAAAATACCATCATAGTCTTAGCCTTGCAAGCTCAACTTTCATCTCACAAACGGCCTCAAGTGACTATTTTCTCGAATAGTTTCAGCCAATTCTTGATCTGAACCCCTGCGACAGGGCCAGTGGGACGGCGCAGGGGGGCGCCTGGCGCGCACAAGGCGCGCATCAGCCATCTAGCAGAATCCGGAGCATGCGTCGCAGCGGCTCCGCCGCACCCCAAAGCAACTGATCGCCTACGGTAAACGCCGCCAAGTACATGCCGCTGCGGCCTTTCTCCAAGTCCAGCTTGCGCAGACGGCCTACGGGTACTGTCATGGTCCCCGTCACGGCGGCAGGGGTGAGATTGCGCAGAGTGGCCTCACGCTCGTTCGGAATTACCCTCACCCAGTCGTTCGCCTCGGCCAGCATGTGCTCGATTTCCTTTAGGGGCACGTCGCGCCGAAGCTTCACGGTTAGGGCTTGGCTGTGGCAGCGCATCGAGCCGACCCGCACACAGACTCCGTCGACCGGAATCGGATCTGTGATTCGGCCCAGGATCTTGTTGGTCTCGGCCTGGCCCTTCCATTCCTCGCGGCTCTGGCCGCCGCCGAGGTCCTTGTCAATCCACGGCAGCAGGCTGGCGGCAAGCGGAAATCCGAATTGCCCGCTCGGAAATCCGCCACCGCGAAGCGCGGATGCCACGGCCTGGTCGATTTCCAGGATTGCGCACGCGGGATCGTCGAGCAGGCGCTTCGCCGCCTGATGCGCAAAGCCCATCTGAATGACAAGCTCGCGCATGTGCTCAGCGCCCGCGCCTGAGGCGGCCTGGTAGGTCATCGAGGTCATCCACTCGATAAGGTCTGCCTTGAACAGCCCGTGCATGCCCATGAGCATCAGGCTCACGGTGCAATTGCCACCTATGTAATTACGCACGCCCTTGGCGAGCGCATCCTTGATTACATTCAAATTGACCGGATCAAGGATGATGACGGCATCTTCCTTCATGCGCAGTGTCGACGCGGCGTCGATCCAGTAGCCCTTCCAGCCCGAGGCGCGCAGCCTAGGAAATACCTCGCTGGTATAGTCGCCGCCCTGACAGGAGACGACGATGTCCAACGCGGAGAGTTCCCCCACGCTCTTCGCATCCTTGAGCGGTGCCGTCTCCTTGCCGATGAACGGCCCCAGCGCGCCCACCTGCGAGGTAGAGAAAAATACCGGCTCGATCAGCGCAAAGTCGCGCTCGGCGTGCATGCGCTGCATCAGCACCGATCCGACCATCCCGCGCCAACCAACAAATCCGACCCGCTTCATCGCAGTTCCCGGAAGCTCAAATGACCGAGTCTATGCTAACGCATCGAGCGGGTAAAAGGTTGCGCTGCATCAATACAGGGCGGCACACACGGCATCGCCCATCTCGCGCGTTCCCACTTTCCTCGTCCCGCTCCGGTAAATATCGGCGGTGCGGTATTCCTGCGCCAGCACCTTTCTGACCGAGGACTCGACGCGCGCTGCGGCCCGGTCCTGGTCGAGGCTGTAGCGCAGCATCATCGCTGCGGACAGGATGGTCGCCAGCGGATTGGCGATGTTCTTGCCGGCGATGTCCGGCGCCGATCCGTGGATCGGTTCGTAAAGGCCCTTGCCTTTTTCGTCGAGCGAGGCAGAGGGCAGCATTCCGATCGATCCGGTAAGCATCGAGGCTTCGTCGGAGAGGATATCCCCGAACAGGTTGCCGGTGACGATGACGTCGAACTGCTTGGGGTCCTTCAGCAGCTGCATCGCCGCGTTGTCGACGTACATGTGAGTGAGTTCCACCGCCGGATATTCCCTGCCGACCCCGGTTACGACTTCGCGCCATAGCTGCGAGGTCTGGAGCACGTTCGCCTTGTCCACCGAGCAGAGCTTCCTGCCGCGCTTAAGCGCCGCGCGGAATCCAGCGTGCGCGATGCGGCGGATTTCCGACTCGGTGTAGCGCATGGTGTCAAAGCCCTCGCGCTCGCCACCGGCCAGCGTCCGGATCCCGCGCGGCTCGCCAAAATAAATATCGCCGGTGAGTTCGCGAAGAATCAGGATGTTGAGCCCGGCAACCAGCTCAGGCCTTATCGTCGATGCGTCTGCAAGCTCCGGGTAGACTGTCGCCGGCCGCAGGTTTGCGAACAGCCCGAGCTCCTTGCGCAGCCGCAGGATCGCCTGCTCCGGACGCTTGGCCCGCGGCAACTGATCGTACTGCGCGCCGCCGACCGCGCCGAACAGGATGGCGTCGGCCCGTCGTGCAAGACTGAGAGTCCGCTCCGGCAGCGGATCGCCGGAAGCGTCGTATCCTGCCCCGCCAACGGGCGCTTCCTCCATCTCGATCCTGACGCCGTCGCGCTCGAGCGCCCTCAGCACCTTGACGGCCTCGGCGACGACCTCGACTCCGACGCCGTCGCCGGGCAGCACCGCGATTTTCATGTGAACAGCCAGGGCTGTTCGACTTTGCGCTTTTCCTCGAACATCCGGATCTTGTCGGCGTGGCGCAGCGTGAGCCCGATGTCGTCCAGCCCGTTCGAAAGGCAGTACCTGCGAAACGGCTCGATCTCGAAGCGCATGAGCTTGCTGCCGTCGGCGCTCGCGACGGTTTGCTTCTCAAGGTTGACGACGAGACGGAATCCCGGAAAAGCGGCGACTTCGTGGAAAAGCCGATCCACCTCCGTTTCCGCCAATACCACCGGCAGCAGGCCGTTCTTGCAGCAGTTGTTGAAGAAGATATCCGCGTAGGACGGCGCGATGATCGCGCGAAAACCGTACTCGGCCAGCGCCCATGGCGCATGCTCGCGCGAGCTGCCGCAGCCGAAATTCTTGCGCGCAAGGAGGATGCTGGCGCCCTTGTAGCGCGACTGGTTGAGCACAAAATCCCGATTGAGCGGCCGTCCTTCGTTGGATTTATCCGGCTGACCTTCGTCCAGGTAGCGCCAGGCATCGAACAGGTTGGGGCCGAATCCGGTGCGCCGGATGGATTTCAGGAATTGCTTCGGGATGATCTGGTCGGTGTCGACGTTGGCCCTGTCGAGCGGGGCGACCAATCCGTTAAGGATGGTAAATTTTTCCATCTGCTGTCACATTTTCCGTCAGCGCCATTGGCGCACGTCGACGAAATGCCCCGCGATCGCGGCAGCGGCGGCCATTTCCGGACTGACCAGATGGGTCCTGCCGCCGGTGCCCTGGCGCCCTTCGAAGTTGCGGTTCGAGGTCGACGCGCAGCGCTCGCCCGGTTCCAACCGGTCATCGTTCATGCCCAGGCACATGGAGCAGCCCGGCTCGCGCCACTCGAAGCCGGCGTCCTTGAATACTCGGTCGAGGCCTTCTTTCTCGGCCTGCGCTTTCACCAACCCCGAGCCTGGCACCACCAGGGCAAGCTTCACGTTCGAGGCGATGCGCTGCCCGCGCACGACGGCGGCTGCGGCGCGCAGGTCCTCGATGCGCGAATTGGTGCACGAGCCGATGAACACCTTGTCGATTCGGATGTCGGTGATCGGGGTATTCGGTTTAAGGCCCATATAGTGCAGCGCCCGCTCCATGCCCTCCCGGCGGCCGGCATCCTTTTCCCGGTCAGGGTCCGGAACGCGGTCTTCCACCGTCGCCACCATCTCGGGCGACGTACCCCATGTCACCTGAGGCTTGATCGAGCGTGCATCGATCGCGATGTCGCGGTCGAATTTCGCGTCCGGATCGCTTGTCAACGAGCGCCAATAGGCCGCCGCACGCTCCCACAGCTCGCCTCGCGGCGCGAACGGCCGGCCCTTCAGATAATCGATCGTCATCTCGTCCACCGCAATCATGCCGGCGCGCGCTCCGGCCTCTATCGACATGTTGCACAGGGTCATGCGGCCTTCCATCGACAAGGAGCGCACCGCGCTGCCGGCATATTCGATGGTGCAGCCGGTGCCGCCCGCAATGCCGATTCTGCCGATCATGGCGAGCGCCGCGTCCTTGGCCGTCACCCCGCGCGGCCAGGGTCCCTCGATCACGACCCGCATGTTCTTCATTTTTTTCGCGAGCAGGCACTGCGTCGCGAGGACGTGCTCGACTTCGGAGGTGCCGATGCCGAAAGCGAGGCAGGCAAACGCGCCGTGGGTGCTGGTGTGCGAATCGCCGCACACGACCGTCATGCCGGGCAGCGTTGCGCCCTGCTCGGGGCCGATCACGTGCACGATACCCTGACGCAGATCGTTCATTTTGAACTCGACGATGCCGTATTCAGCGCAATTCGCATCGAGCGTATCAACCTGAAGACGCGAGACCGGATCGGCAATGCCACGCGAGCGATCGACGGTCGGCACATTGTGGTCGGCCACTGCCAGATTGGCCGAAACGCGCCAGGGCTTGCGCCGCGCGACCTTGAGGCCTTCGAACGCCTG
>JBGPLD010000010.1:0-12536 GCA_041486325.1 Gammaproteobacteria bacterium | reverse complement strand
GTCCCGACGAGATCCTCACCGAAGTGAAGCTGCCTGCGGCCGCGGGCTGGAAGAGCGCCTACTGGAAGCTGAGAAGGCGCGGCGCGTTCGACTTTCCCGTGCTTGGCGTTGCCGCGGCGGTGAAGTCCTCGCCCGGCGGCACTGTCGAATCCGCGCGCATTGCGCTCGGCGCCGTCTCGTCGCGACCGCTTCTGGTCGCCAGCGCGGGCGAGTTCCTCGCCGGCAAGAAACTGACCGATGAAGTCATTGCCGAGGCCGGCGCGATGGTCGCCTCGCGCGCGAAGCCGATGGACAACACCGACTTCGACATCTACTGGCGCAAAGGCGTCGTCTCGGAGTTCGTCGGCTACGCGCTCAGAGAAATTCGTGGAGATGAAATGAGCACCACGCGTCTGCGCATTGCCCGCCGCACCCTCGGAGCGCTAGCGCCTATTTAGCGCAATACTTCAAGATTCAAATACAAAGTTCCGCGCGTGGCCCGAATTTCCGGGTAATTCCTGTATCTCTACTGGATGTAAGGCTTTCGCGATTTGCACGCTGCGCCTAGAGGGCGCATGATTCGCCGTGGGAGGCGCATTTCTCCGCTTTCAGTGGGCCGGGCTTGCGCTCTAACAAGAAGCAGGCGAGGCGCCCGGTGTTCCATGGCTCCGCGTCATCGTCAGAGGGCTGACTCTATGATGAAGCTTCTCTCTCTAACCCTTGCTTTGTTGGCGCTGCTTGCTGTCGAGGGCTGCGCCGACGTCTTTCAAAAATTCGATTCCGTTACGGAGGATTCCCGAACCGAGAACCTGCGAAAGTGGGATCGCAAAGAGGAGAATCGCAGGAATTTGCTGGTGTTCGTGCACGGATTTAACTCGTCGATGGACACGGCCTGGGGGAATTTCCCCAACCTCGTAAAAACCGATGATGCATTCAAGGACTTCAATATTCTCCTGTACGGCTATCCCACCAGGATCTGCGGTCAACCGACGGATATCAAGCATGTCGGAGAGGGCTTGGCCTCCTATCTCGCGTCCACTGCCCAGAACTACGACGACGTAATCCTTGTTGGTCACAGCATGGGGGGACTGGTCATCCTCAATGCTCTGCTGACCTTACACAATGACGAATCCTTTCATCTCGATCGACGCCGCGTGAAAGTCCTCACCTTTGGAACACCTCACGGTGGAGTTCAGGAAGCAAGCTACCTTGCATTGGTCTGTGAGAACAGACAAGCGGAGGATATGCGGGTACTGGGCAGGACACTGATCGAATTGAAGGGCGATTGGCAAAGAACGTTCGGGAGCGGCACAGGCGAAAAAGACGAGAAAAATCTGCGGCGGGTATCAGTTACAGCGTACTACGGGGCGACCGACCAATTTGTTCCAAAATTGAGTGCATGCCGGGGATTCGAGCGGTACTGCGCGCAGGTGGACGGCAACCACATCACCATGGTCAAGCCAACGGCGAACAAAGATCACATGGCTTACCTGAAAACCAGGGACGTGGCCACTTCGCTCGTACCAACGCGTCCCTTAACGATGCCCGTAGTGAAAGGGCAGGTGAGAGTCGCGATCCTGCCTTTCGAAAATCTGACCGACAGCACAGAGTTGCGCAATGGAATGGCGTGGTCTCTCACGGACGGCTTCCTCAATTCCAAGAACATCCGCGCTTACAACGAGCGAGCAAGGATCAATCGGCTGATCTCGGAACAAGGCCTCAGCAATGACTCCGGTTACGGTGAATCCGACGTCTTGCACATCGGCGAATTGGTCGGGGTTGATTTCGTGGTCTGGGGCACCGTCGAGAAATATCAGAAGGAAAACTATCGCGCCACCGTTCGTTTGGTGGAGATGAAAGGACGGAGGGTTCTGAAGCCGGTTTTCGAGGAGTCCAGCGACAACCCGTTTGTCCTGCAGAAGCTGGTTTTCAATCGCCTGGTCGCAGTCCTCGATAGCGGAATCAGTGATGACCGACACCAGAGGGGACTCGATGTTCTCGACGCCACAACGAGCACTGAAGCATATAAGTACTTCATCAAAGGGCACAATGCTTTCATCCTGACGACTCCGGAAGGGTATGAAGAAGCGATCAGATGGTATGGAGAGGCGATACGTGTGGATCCGAAATATTCCCTGGCATGGGCCGGGTTGGCATCCGCCTACGTCTACTGGGGATTCGAACGTTCGTGGAACAACCAGAGCTATCGGGAGCACTACGAAAAAGCGCTGGAGGCTGCACGAAAAGCGGTCGATCTCGATCCTTCCCTTTCCGAGACACACCGGGCGCTCGCACTGGTGTACGCCTACTGGTTGCCGCCGATGCGAGCGCAGGCAGAGGCGGAGGCTCAAAAAGCCCTCGCAATCAATCCGAACGACTATGAGGCACATTTTGCAATCGCGAAGGCTCGAGACGGCGATGAAGAATATCTGTTAAAGGCCATAGCGATAAATCCGGATTACATCCTGGCATACAACTGGTTGAGCACCAGGGTCTACACAGGGCCGGTGCGGGTGGATGAAGCCATTGCGGCTTCCAAGAAGATTTTGGCGTTAAACCCCAAGCATGCGACCACCTACGCCAATCTAGCGGATTTCTACCTGACAAAGGGCTTCGTAAATGATGCAATCGAAAGCGGAAAGCAGGCCATCAAGTTCAAACCCGACTTGCACCCTGCCTACCTCATACTCGGATTGGCGTTCATGGAAAACCGATCCTATATGGAAGCCCGGGACGCGCTCCTGCAGGCCGTAAATTTGAGCGAGAAGGATGCCGTTTCCAATTTCTATCTGGCCCAAGCATACGAAGCTTTGGGAGAGACGACGGAAGCTATCCGTCAATGGGAGAAATGCCTGAGTATCGGCTCGCTCCCTCAAAAAGACGCGGATTTTGCGATGCAACGCCTGAAAGAGTTGCGATCGAAGAAATAGCGACACATAGGTCTTCTACCGCAACGTCGTGTCGCGGTCACCACGAATTCAAAAGATCGATCGGCTGCGTCGGCGCCAAGACGGTGTAATTCTGATGGTCGCCTCGCGCGCGAAGCCGATGGACAACACCGACTTTGACATCTACTGGCGCAAAGGCGTCGTCTCGGAGTTCGTCGGCTACGCGCTCAGGGAAATTCATGGAGACAATATGGATGCGCTGCGGCTGAAGATAGCAAGGCAGACTTTCTCCGCGTCGATGCGGGTTTGAATTCCAGCGCAGCAGGATTCCTTGATGCGGGTTACAGGCTGGTGGACCGGTTCATCCGCGTCCGGCTGAACAGCCTCGGCCGGATCGTTCGGATTCAGGCCCACCGTAGGTGTGCGCCTAGGATTTACCACTTGTAAAAGACGTCGTGGCCTCCTCCCGTGTCACAAGTCGCAAACCAGTCGTTTTCTATCTTCTGAATTTCAACGATTACTTTCGCGCCTTTCAACTCAAATTCCTTCACTTTCATTTCGACGGCTTCGCGGTTCGGCCCGCTAATCGTGTAAGAGAGCCCGAATTGCTCTACTTTGACTTCCCGGTGGCCGAACTTGATATTTTCGCAGCGCGCAATCCATTTTTTCCCAACTTGCGCCAGTGCCGATGTTGCCTTGGCTCCGGTCTTCGCCAATTCACCAAGTGCCGCCTCGACAGTTTCTTTCTCGTCGCCGGACACGATCAAGTAAGGCCCGGCATCGGATATTGTCACGGAGTGCAGTGCAGCGCGTTGTGCGATCGCAAGAACATCGATGGCTTCCGAGTCCCCGGATGCGTTTGGCAGTTTTGGCTTGGTGCAACTGGCCAGCCACTTACTTCCCAGCGGTGTCGCAACCGATATCACTTTTGAACCCCGATGTTGAAGGTCCTGCAAGGCCGTATCTACTGCTGCTTTGTTCGAGGCAGTGATTAAAAGCGTGTCACCGGCGTCAGTGATCTTTACCGTGTCCAAAAGCGCCTCCCTTTCCTTTCCGGCAAGCGTCCAGTCCGGCTGCATTGTACCTCCGCCGCGCCCGCGCGGCGTCCCGTCAAGAGGGTTGAAAGCGCGTGCGAGCCTGGGCGGCCGCTGGATAAGGCAGTGCCGCAGGGAGGCAAGGCTCGCGGCGGCATGCGTCATGCCGCGAAGGATGCGCGGTGCGGCGCGGGAGCATAGAATGAGCGAGTAAGCACAATCCGGGAGGAGGGAAACTTGCCGTCGCGCAGCTATGCCAATCATGCGGTGAGCCCGCCCCAGGTCAGCGTTCCCCGCGATTACAACGCCGCGCACGACCTGATCGAGCGCAATCTCGCGGCGGACCGCGCGGGCAAGCTCGCCTACATCGACGACGCCGGGCAATATACCTATGGAGATCTCGCCCAGCGCGTAAACCGCTTCGGCGGCGGCCTGCTCTCGCTCGGCCTGCAGATGGAAGACCGCGTGCTGCTCGCGCTTACCGACACCATCGACTTTCCGACAGCCTTCCTCGGCAGCATCTGCGCCGGGATCATACCCGTCGCGGCGAACACGCTTCTTACCGCGAAAGATTACGAGTACATGCTCTCGGACAGCCGCGCAAAGGCGCTCGTGGTTTCGGAGCAGCTGCTGGCGCAGTTCGCGCCCCTGCTGGAAAAAGCGCCCGTCAAGCTGCCGTTTCTCAGGCACGTGATTGTTTCGGGAGTGGACCCGAAAGGCTACGCCGCGTTCAAGGACGTGCTGGCGAAAGGCAAGCCCAAGCTCGCGCCTGCGCCGACCTCGTGCGACGACGCCTGCTTCTGGCTTTACTCCTCGGGCTCGACCGGCATGCCGAAGGGAACGGTGCATGTGCACTCGAGCATGATCTTCACCGCGGAGCTGTACTCGAAGGCCGTGCTCGGCTTGAGGGAAAGCGACGTCGTTTTCTCGGCGGCGAAGCTCTTCTTCGCCTATGGCCTCGGCAACGCGCTCTCGTTCACGCTGGCGGCGGGCGCGACCGCGGTGCTGATGGCCGAGCGGCCGACGCCCGCCTCCGTATTCAAGCGCCTGACGAATGCGTCCGCGCACCCCACCGTTTTCTACGGCGTGCCGACGCTCTACGCTGCGATGCTCGCGAGCCCCGAATTCCCGAAGCAGGAAGCCCTCGCGCTGCGATTGTGCGTATCGGCGGGCGAGGCGCTGCCCGCGCAGATCGCCAGGAGCTTCAAGGAGAAGGCCGGCGTGGAAGTCCTGGACGGCATCGGCTCGACCGAGATGCTGCACATCTTCCTCTCGAACCGGCCGCACGACGTGCGCTACGGCACCACCGGCAAGCCCGTGCCGGGATACGAGCTGCGCATAGTGGACGAGCACGGCGCTCCGGTGAAGCAGGGCGAACTGGGAGAGCTGCAGATCTCCGGACCGACCTGCGCCAGCCTCTACTGGAACAACCGCGATAAAAGCCGATCGACCTTCGTCGGCGCGTGGACAAAGAGCGGCGACAAGTACAGCCAGGACAAGGACGGCTACTACGTATACGGCGGGCGCTCGGACGACATGCTCAAGGTGAGCGGCATCTACGTTTCGCCGGCGGAAGTCGAGGCCGCGCTCGTCACGCACGAGGCGGTGCTCGAAGTGGCCGTGGTCGGCGCCGAAGACGAGAACAAGCTGATCAAGCCCAAGGCCTATGTCGTGCTCAAGCAGGGCCAGGTGCCAAGCGACCTGCTGAAAGCGGAGCTGCAGCAGCACGTCAAGGACAAACTCGCTCCGTACAAGTACCCGCGCTGGATCGAATTCGCGAGCGAGCTGCCGAAGACGGCGACGGGGAAAATACAGCGGTTCAAGCTGCGCGCCTCACCTGTTCAGGGAGGTGGAATATGAAGGCGACCCGAGGGCCGCACTTCGGCATGGCGTCGCTCGCCGCCGTGCTATTGGCGGCCTGCCAGGCGCCGCTGAATTTTCCGCAGAGCGCCGACCCCGCGATCAGCATCGGCGAGAGCGACCTCGGCGGCGTGGTCGCGAGCGCGAACGGGCCAGAAGCCGGCGTCTGGGTGATCGCGGAAACGACCGACCTTCCCACCCGATTCGCGAAGATCGTGGTCACCGACGATCGCGGGCGCTATGTCATGCCCGACCTTCCGAAAGCCAATTACAGCGTGTGGGTGCGGGGCTACGGGCTCGTGGATTCGCACAAGGTGCGGACTGCGCCCGGGAAGATCCTCGACCTGACCGCGATAGTCGCTCCGAATGCGGCCGCGGCGGCGCAATACTATCCGGCGATCTACTGGTATTCGATGCTCAGGATTCCGGCCAAAGGCGAGTTCCCCGGTAGCGGGGCCAAAGGCAACGGAATTCCGGAAAACATGAAGAGCCAGGGCGAGTGGCTGAACATCGTCAAGACCAACGGCTGCATATCGTGCCATGCACTGGGCACGGAGGCGACGCGCACGATCCCCGGGGACCTCGGCCAATTCAATAACTCCACCGAAGCATGGGCGCGGCGCATTACGTCCGGACAAGCCATGACCCAGATGGTCAACGCGCTCGCGCGGCTCGACCAGCACCGGGCCCTCTCATTGTTCGGCAACTGGACCGACCGCATCGCCGCCGGCGAGCTGCCCGTTTCGAAGCCGCAGCGGCCGCAGGGCGTGGAGCGCAATGTGGTCCTGACTCTGTGGGACTGGAGCCGCCCCAACGCTTATCTTCACGACGAAGTCTCCACCGACAGGCGCAATCCCACGCTCAACGCCAACGGCAAGCTCTATGGCGCGCCCGAGGAGAGCACGGATTTCATCCCGATCCTCGACCCCGTGCGCCACAGAGCGACTGAGCTGAAGCATCCGGTCCGCGATCCGAAGACCCCGAGTTCGAAGACGGCTCCCATGGCGCCTTCCCCGTACTGGGGAGCCGCGCCCATCTGGGACAGCCAGACGAGCATGCACAATCCGATGTTCGATGAGCAGGGACGGGTATGGTTTACCGCGCGGGTCCGTCCGCCGGCCAATCCGGACTTCTGCAAGAAAGGATCGAGCCATCCGTCGGCCAGGGTATTTCCGCTCGAAAGCTCGAATCGTCATCTCTCGATGTACGATCCGAAGACGGGGAAATTCACGCTGATCAGCACCTGCTTTCCTACGCACCATCTCACTTTCGCCGAGGACGCCAACAACACCCTGTGGGTCTCGAGCGGGGTCACCGGCCCGGGCGCCATCGGCTGGCTGAACCGGAAAATGTTCGAGGAAACCGGAGACGAAATGAAATCGCAGGGCTGGACGCCGTTGATCCTCGACACCAACGGTAACGGCAGAAGGGACGAGTATGTCGAGCCCAATCAGCCGGTCGATCCCGCGAAAGACAAGCGGGTCGCCGTGAGCCTCTATTCGGTCGGCGTAAGCCCGGTCGATGGTTCGGTCTGGGGTACGTCGCTGGGATTTCCCGGTTATGTCGTGCGCCTCAATCCGGGATCGAATCCGTCGGAGACCGCGCTGGCGGAAATCTACGAGCCGCCGTTTCCGGGCTACGGGCCGCGCGGCGGCGATATCGACCGCAACGGGGTCTTCTGGGCGTCGCTCTCGAGCGGACATCTCGGGCAATTCGACCGGCGCAAGTGCAAGGTCCTCAACGGACCCGAAGCGACCGGCAAGCATTGCCCCGAAGGCTGGACGCTGCATGCGTTGCCCGGACCGCAGTTCCAGACCGTGACCGACCCGGGCAGCGCCGAGGCGAGCTACTACACGTGGGTCGATCAATTCGACACGTTTGGATTGGGCCGGAACGTGCCGATCGCCACCGGCAATCTAAACGACGCGTTGCTGGCGCTGGTGGACGGAAAGCTCGTCACCCTGCGCGTCCCTTATCCGATCGGCTATTTCACGAAATGGATGGACGGGCGCATCGACGATCCGGATGCCGGCTGGAAGGGCAGGGCGCTGTGGTCGACTTTTTCCACCAGAACGATGTTCCACCTCGAAGGCGGCAAGGGAACGAAACCCAAGGTGGTGAAGTTCCAGCTTCGCCCCGATCCGCTCGCCCGATAGGTTCCCTCTCTGCGAGGGATCGCTGCGTCCAGCGAAAAAAAAGGGCCGGCAAACTGCCGGCCCTGCCATCTTCAACTACGCGTTACAAGTCAGGACAGCACCTGCTCAGTGGTCGTGATCGTGGTCGTCCCGGTCGCGATCGTCGCGGTCGTGGTCGTCCCGATCGTGGTCGACGTGGTGCACGAAGACGCCGATACAGCCGTTGTTGCTGCCGCAAATTCCCGCGCCCACGGCCGTGGTATCGCCGCCAGCACCGACTACAGCAACAGGCGCCGATTGCGGGACGAAGATGAGGTTGCGCTTGGAGTCGGCCGCCACCGAGTGCGAGCCGGACGACTGCGGGATGGTCTCGATCAGGACGCTGGTCCCGTCGATCACGCCGAGCACGGCTTGCTGGTTCGCAGCGGCCGGACACTGGGCTCCGGCTATTTTGCAATTCCTGTTGGAGCCCGTGTAGTAGCGTCCGTCGCCCTTGTTGAACCACACTTCATCCGAGCCGACGATGCTGTTGACGTGGGAGAAATGCTTGGTCGTCGCGTTGATCACCAGCGTGCTGTCGTTGGTCGGATTGTTGGCTGAAGTGCAGCCCAGCAGCAGGTTGTCATTCGGTCCGACCGTGGCGCCGTTGGGTCCGCAGTTGCTGAGCTGTATCACCCCAGAGTTCTTGGCCGGATCGAAGGCACCGAGCACGAAGGTCCCCGGCGTAACGGTGGTCGGATCGATCACCATCATCCCGCCGTCGCAGGTAATACCCGCACCGCACCCCCCCGGTTTCCCGAGGATCGGCACCGACACATAGAAACGCTTGGTCGTGGGATCCCAGGTCGGCTGCTCGATCGCCGGGCTGCCCGGGAAAAGCGTGGCGTTAATAGTGATCTTGCTGAGCATCAGGACCGAGCTATGGTTCCGGTCGCCGTTCGCCGCGAACAGGTTCGCGTAGGCTGCCGGCTCCTCGGCGTTGTTCACCGTGAGCAGCAATTCGCCGTCCGTCGTCAGCGCCATTTCGTCCACTCGGAAGCTGCCTCCGGTCGAGATTGTCTGCTTGAGAGCAGACGCGTCGGGCGCGTCGAGATCGAACACCTTGAGCGTGCTGTCGCCGTCACCGGCATACAGCCACCTGCCGTGCGTAACCACGCCATCGGGGCCGGACTTATCGTTGTTCACGGTGCCGTTAGCGTTAAGCACGATGCCCACGAAATGGCCCTTGCCGAGGGTCCGCTTGAAGGTGAGGTGACGGGTATCGATGATGTCGATGCCCGCGTTCGAGCGATCGGCCAGATAATACTCGGCGCGGTGCGGATTGACCCAGCTGATGTCGTACGACCTCAGAGCGGCGCCCGGGATCTGAACCGCGGTCAGGCATTTGGTCTCGGTTGTGGTCGGTGCTCCTGGGCCGGTGCATGCGGCGAACGCTGCGCCGGACGTCGCGAGCGACCCGACCCCGAACAGCATCGGGGCCACGAGGATCGCGGCGAGTCGAGTGCGTGAAGAAAATCTTGCAAACATTTTATTGCCTCCTTTAGTAGGTGAGTGACGCTCATTCGCAAGCGGTGCGTCCCGAGAAACACCAGCAAGATATTTCTCGGCGCGCCGCGCGCCTGCGTCTTACTTGGGAAGAATGCCTGGCCGTCCCTGTACACGGCGGGCGCTTGCAAAAGTCGCGCCCCGAAGAGGAAAGCCCGCTCCATAACGAAGAGCGCATTCCAAACATCTGCGCGCTGGGTCAAACCCGCGCACTATTTGAACTGATTGCTTTCCTCCGGTACCGTACATTCAACGCTCGGATCGGACAGTCCGCTTGGTTGAACTGCTTGATGCAGCCTGCTGCACTCTGAGCTATTTTTTTTGGAAGCGCACCTTAAAAAACTGCAAGGTTGGCCCCATGGTAAGGGGCTTCGATTCGAAAATTTATGAAACAACGAGTTGACCGGACATCTTCAAGCGCTTTGTCAAGGAATCCGGGTGGAAGCGGACAGGCAGGGTCAGCGCGGACCTACGAAGGGCGTTTCTCCCGCGCTGGGAGACAGGGCCTATACTGTCGGCAAGTTCCCGGAGCGGAGCCTGCCGTGCGCATCCTGGTCGTCGAGAACGAAAAAAAAGTCGCGAAGGCTCTGCGGGAAGGACTCGAAGCCGAACACTACGAAGTCCGCGTGGCTGCCGACGGCGAAGAGGGCTTACTCCTCGCGAGCCGGGATCCGTTCGACCTGGTGCTGCTCGACCTCATGCTCCCGCGGCGCGACGGGATCGACGTCCTTACGACGTTGCGCATGCGAAAAGTTTCGACGCCCGTGTTCATCCTCACCGCCAAGGATGCCGTCGAGGATCGCGTGCTCGGCCTGGATAGGGGCGCCGACGACTATCTCGTCAAGCCGTTTACGTTTCCGGAACTCTTCGCACGAATCCGCGCCTTGCTTCGCCGCGGGAGCACGGGCCGGACCCTGAAATTACAGCACGACGACCTCCACCTGGACCTGATCACGCGCAAGGTGGCAAGGCGGGAACAGTCCCTGGAATTGACCGTGAAGGAGTTCGAGATTCTCGAGTGCCTGCTGCGCCACCGGGGCCGCATCGTCTCGCGGGAAATGCTCTCCCGGGATGTATGGCACGTCGGCGCGCGCGCCACGCCGCTCGACAACGTCATCGACGTCACGATCGCCCGGCTGCGCCGGAAGATCGACGAACCGTTCGAGAAGAAGCTGCTGCACACGGTCCGCGGCGTGGGCTTCGTTCTGGGAGCGAGACACGAATGAAAGCCGAGCCGCTCAGTGTGCGCGCCCGGCTTACGCTCTGGCATGCCGGCGTGCTGATGCTCATCGTCTGCGCGTTCGCCGCCGGATTCCTGCTATTTGTCAGGGCGCGCCTTTTCGAGGAGCTCGACCGCCAGTTGCTCCGCGAGCTGACCACTATCGACTGGGTTTACCACAACGAGCCTTGGGAACTGAAGGATCTGGCGTCCGAATCGGGCATCACGCACTTTCGGATCACCGCAGACGGGAATCTGCACCATCAAACCGAGGGGTGGGAGCGGGAGGGCCTCGCGCGCGCGCTGAAGGACGCAGGTTCGATGCCGGCTGCGTCCTGGACGGCGCCGGACGGCCGCAGCTATCGCGTGCAGGCGGTTGCGGACTCTTCCTATCACATCGCCGCCGCGATGGAGGAAACGTCCTTCCGCCACACGCTCTGGACGCTTGCCGCAGTCCTGGCGATGGGCGTTCCCTTCGCCGTGGGGCTGGCGATTGCCGGAGGTTATTTCCTCGCGGGACGCGTCCTCTCGCCGGTCGGCGCCATGGCGGACAAGGCGCGGCAGATCACCGCCGATTCGCTCGGTGAACGGCTCCCGGTCGGGAATCCGCGGGATGAATTCGGGCGTCTCGCAACGGTGTTCAACGACACGCTGTCTCGCCTGCACGATTCCTTCGATCGGCTTCGCCGGTTCACGTCGGACGCATCGCACGAGTTGCGCACGCCGCTGACGGCGATGCGCAGCGTCGGCGAAGTGGCGCTTCAGGCTCCGCTCGATTCAGGCGGCTACCGCGACGTGATCGGGAGCATGCTCGAGGAAGTCGAACGGCTCACGCGGCTCGTGGACAGCCTTCTCACGCTCACGCGCGCTGATTCGGGAGCGACCCGGCCGGTGCGCGAAGTCGTGGAACTGGCGGCGCTCGCGGGTATCGTCGCGGAGCATCTCCGCGTGCTCGCAGAGGAAAAGCAGCAGAGCTTGAGCGTCGATGCCGCCGCGCCCGTAGAGGCCGTATGCGATCCCGCCATTCTCCGGCTCGCTCTCATGAACCTTCTGCACAACGCAATCAAGTACACGCCCAACGGGGGCGCGATCCGCGTCCGAGCCACGGCGACCGCGTCCGGGCAGCCCTCGATCGAAGTGCAGGACACGGGACCGGGAATTCCGGCCGCGCACCGGGAGCGGATCTTCGAGCGTTTCTACCGAATGGACCCGGACCGATCGCGAGAATCGGGCGGGACAGGGCTGGGTCTCGCCATTGCGCGTTGGGCGGTCGCGGCGAACGGCGGCCGCATAGAACTGGAGAGCGAGGAATCCAGGGGTAGCCTTTTCCGGATCGTTCTGCCCAGCTCCTGAAAACTATTCCGCGACCACGCCGGCGCGCTTCACCACCGGGCCCCACTTCTCGATCTCGGCCTTGACGAAATTGTAGAAATCCTCCGGCGTGCCCTGGATCACCGTCGCGCCGCGTCCCGCGAGGGCCTCCTTCACCTGCGGGTCCCGCGTGGTGTTATTGAGGGCCTGGTTGAGCCGCATCACCACCTCGCGTGGCGTTGCGGCCGGCGCAACCAGCCCGAAATACGACGTCACCTGGTAGCCTTTCAGTCCGACCTCGTCGAGCGTGGGGATCTCGGGCAGCGCTTTGGAACGCTCGAGGCTGGTGACCGCCAGCGGGCGCACCTTGCCGGCCTTGATGTGCGGCAACTGCGGCGGGATGTTGTCGAACATGAGCTGCGTCTCGTTGGCGAGAATGGAGGCCTGCGCAGGGCCGCTGCCTCTGAACGGGATGTGCACGATGAAGGTTCCGGTCATGCCCTTAAACAGCTCCATCGACATTTGCGGAGAAGTGCCGAAGCCGTTCGAGGCGTAGTTGAGCTTG